>JAFAOZ010000138.1 GCA_019247395.1 Vulcanimicrobiota bacterium
AGACGATTGGGCCGAGACTAAATGCAAAACAGCCGACGTACACCATCATACTGACGAGCGTGATGTTGGCGAGCGAGCCCGAAAGATGCGGCTTGGAAAACGCAAATGCCATCGTCGCCAGCGCGACGAACATGCCGGTCAATCCCGCATAGAGCAGCGGCTTGCGACCGACCCGGTCGACGAAGAAGATTGCGACGAGCGTCATGAGGCAGTTGACCGTGCCGACCAGCGTCTGCGCGAGGATTGAAGCCGAGTCCGAGCTGATGCCCGCCATCTCGAAGATTTGCGGGCCGTAGTAGATCACGGTGTTGATACCGGTGATTTGCTGCAATACGGCGAGCGCAACTCCGATGAAGAGCGCGAGCCGCAGCGACGGCTGCGCAAATGCCTCGATGCCCGCGTGTTTCTCACGCAAACTCTCCGTGATCGACGCTTCTTCGCTCGCCGATGCGGAGGGATCGTCGTAGATGCGGTCCAGCTCCGAGCGCGCCCGGCTTTCGTCGCCGACTTTGAAGAGGAATCGCGGGCTCTCCGGCATGACGAGCATTCCGCCGACTAAAACGAGCGACGGAACGAGTGCGAGGCCGAGCATCCAGCGCCAGGCTCCGGCAGCTGAGAATACGTAATCAACGAGATAGGCCGCCAATATGCCGACCGTGATGGCAAACTGATAGAGCGACACGAGCGCGCCGCGGGACGGCGCGGGCGCAACTTCGGAGATGTAGAGCGGCGCAACGACGGAGCTGAAGCCGATGCCGACGCCGACGATGAACCGTCCGGCAAGCAGAATCGCCTCACTCGGCGTGAAGGCCGAAACGAGGGCTCCCGCCAGAAAGACGGTGCCCGCTGCCAGCAGCGTGCTGCGGCGCCCGATGCGATCGGCAACGCTGCCGGCAAGCAGCGCGCCGAGCATGCATCCCAACAGCACGACGCTGATCGTAAACGCCTGCAGCTGCGTCGGCAGACCGAAGTCCTTGCTGATAAAAAGAATGGCGCCCGAGATGACGCCGGTGTCGTAACCGAAGAGCAATCCGCCAAGCGCTGCAACCGACGCCACCAACAGAACGTAGGCCTGTCCTGAGCCCCTCGATTTCGCTCGGGATAAACTTCCTCGAAGCGGCCGCATGCAGGCGCATTTGCGGCCGTTGCCGGAACGCTCCTCTAATGACGCTCGCGCGAGATCTTACGCCCGCATTGCATTACGCACGGACGCACGGACTGCACGCACTCATTCTCGCGCGCGGTGACGACGTAATTGCCGAAGAATTCGGAGACGGTTTCGATGCCGAATCGGTACACCCGCTCTACAGCGGAACGAAAAGCTTCTGGGGCGTGACCGCGCTCTACGCGCGCGCCGATGGACTGCTGACGCTCGACGAGAGCGTCGCCGACACGATCGAGTCGTGGCGCGCGGATGCGTGGAAAAGGCGGGTGACGCCGCGCATGCTGCTGACGCTCACGGCGGGCTTTGGTTTCGGCGGCCTTGGCGCAAGCGTTCCGACCGACGACCGCGCGATCGAAACGCCGCTGCGTGACGAACCCGGGACGCGTTTTACGTACGGCGGCATCCCATTGCAAGTCTTCGGCGCGGTCCTCGCACGAAAACTCGGGGCAAAAACCACGCCGCACGATTATCTGCGCGAACGGGTCCTGGACCCCGCGGGCGTGACGGTCTCACGCTGGCGAAGCCTGGGTGACGGAACGCTGCCGTTGCCGACCGGTGCGTCCATGCGCGCACGCGATTGGCTGGCATACGGCCGCTTCATCCTTGCACGGCGACACGAGCTCGACGAGTGTTTCGAAGCTACGCCGCTCAATCCGCGCTACGGCTTGGCGTGGTGGCTGGGTACGGATCTTTTCTACGCCAGCGGCTCAGCAGGGCAAGCGCTCTACGTGGTGCCGCCCCTGGCCTTGGTCGCCGTGCACTTTGCGAAGAGTTCGTCGTACCGTCACGAGGCGTTCCTGAAGCGGCTTATCGCATAACGGTCGGGAGGAGGGGCGTTCGGGTGCGGCATAGTGCGTTCCGTACCATGCGAGCACTTCGTCTTGTCCAATGCGCGTTGCTATCGCTGGCGTTCGTAACGTCGGGCTGCGGCGTTCGGTCGTCTTTGCCTGCCGTGCAGCAGGGCACGGCATTGCGTGAGCTTAGCCAGTCCGGCGCGGGCAAGATCACGCACATCGTTTACATCGTCCAAGAGAACCGCAGCTTCAACGACATGTTCATGGGTTATCCCGGAGCCTACACCGTTTCAAAAGGCAAGACGTCCTCGGGGAAAATGGTTCGGCTCCAGCCCGTCGGCCTGACGGCACTTTACGATATCGATCACTCCGCGAAGGGCATGTTTACGGCCTGCGACGGTACCGGGAAACTGCCCGGCACGAAGTGCCGCATGGATACCTTCGATAAAGAACAAGCCTTCGGCGGCCCCAAGAAATATCCGCAGTATGTCTACGTCCCGCGTAACGAATCGAAGCCGTACTGGGACATGGCGCACGAGTGGGTCCTTGCCGACAATATGTTTCAATCGCAGCTCGACGAAAGTTTTGTCGCGCATCAATACATCATCGCGGCGCAAGCGGCGTGGAGCGTCAATCTCCCGAGCGGCGATTGGGGCTGCGGCGGCGGCGGTTACGACGTTGTTTCGACGATCACCGCGAGCCGCGGCCTCAACGGCCCGACGCGATCGCCGTGCTACGACTACACGACGCTCGGCGACGAGTTGGATACTGCCAAGCTTTCCTGGCGTTTCTATGCAAGCGCGTACGGCAGCATCTCGAGCGGTGACGGCTCATTCTGGTCGAGTTACCAGGCGATCAATCACATTTACAATGGCCCGGACTGGACGAAGGACGTTATCTCGCCGAACTGGAGGTTCATCACCGACGTCCGGCACGGCAAGTTGGCAAACTTCACGTGGATCACGCCGGTCTGCGACGACTCCGATCACGTCAACTGCGCCGGCGGCTACGGGCCGTCGTGGGTCGCGGCACTGGTCAACACCGTGGGCAAGAGCAAGTTTTGGAATTCGACGGCGATCTTCGTGCAATGGGACGATTGGGGAGGCCTTTACGACCCGGTGCCGCCGCCATACGAAAATCGCGATAGCCTCGGTTTCCGCGTCCCGTTGATCGTGATATCGCCATATGCCAAGCAAGATTTCGTTTCACACGTGCAATACGAAACCGCAAGCGTTCTACGCTTCGCTGAAGATTTGTGGGGCCTGCCCCAAATGGCGCCCGCCGATCATCGCGCAAACTCCCCCGCGAACGATTGTTTCGACTTCACGCAGAAGCCGCGACCATTCGTCGCGATCAAGGCGCCCAAGCCGCCGAGCTTCTTCATTCATCAAAACGACGCGATCAACTACTTCGCGCCGGATTACGAGTAGCTAGGGCGTTACTGGTTTCACCCCGTCGAGCGCCTTGAGCCCGGCGCCCTTGAGCGCGGACTGCAGCGGTGCCAGCGAACGAACATAAGCGTTGAAGCCGGCCATCGCGTCGTTGTAGGCTGCATCGAAGCGTTTTGCGTAGTCGAGCTGTGCTGCAGTCGGCGGCCACTGCGGCCCGCCGGGAAAGCCGGTGCGGGGCACCGACTCGCGGAGCGAACCGCCCCGCTGGATCGAGTCCTCGTCGTTCTTATAGTTTGCGGTGAACGCATCGAAGACCGGCTGCCAGTGTGACTGAGCGGCCGCAATCAACTGCGTCAAGGATGCATTGCTTCGCGCAGAGCTTGCCGCCGTCGCCAACGATTTGTTGATCGCATCGAGATTGTTGAGCGCGTCATCGATCTTGCCGTACGCTACCGAATACTTGTGCGCGTAGTCGTATCCAGCCTGATACTGCGCCGCGCTCCAATCGTTGCGCGGATCGCCTTTGACCGTGACGGTCTGCTGTGCCGTCGTGCTGCCGAGCGTCAGTCGCAACGTGTAGGTTCCGGGTACGACCATCGCGCCGGTCTTCGGGCCTTGGTACTCCTCGCGCGCCGCGCCGTGCCACTTCGTGGGCGCGTCTTCGGTAAAGTCCCAGACGTACCGGTTGATTCCGGCTTTATTCGAAACGTACGGTTCGTCTTTGCCCTTGACCTTATGCGTTCCGGAAACGGTGCGAATCACGCGGCCGCCGGCATCGAGAATTTCCAGCGTTGGGGGGCTCTTTTGTGGTGCGCTTTGATAGAAGTCTACGATCGCGCCGGCCGGCGGATTTTCCCCGGCGTAGCGCGTGTAGATGCCGAGATCGTTCGAATGCTGATGATATTCGTACGCCGTCCGTGGCGGGAAAAGCATGGTCCCGGCGCGCTGCGCATTGCCCAGCTGCTGGATCGACGCGACGTTGTCGAGTATCCAAACGTCGCGCCCGTGCGTCGCGAGGACGAGATCGTCGAACTGCGGCTGGATGCGAATGTCGCGCACCGATACGGTCGGCAAATTAATGCGGAAGTCTTGCCAGTGCGAACCGCCGTCGAACGATATCCACAAGCCTGCCTCCGTGCCGGCGTACAGCAGGTACGGATTGCGAAGGTCGGGACGAATCGTTCGAACGTATTGATTCGCCGGAAGACCGTCGACGATTTTGTTCCACGTTGCGCCATAATCGTGCGTCACGTAGACGTACGGTGCGTAATCGCCCATGCGATGATTGTCGGCGATCACGTAGGCGGTGCCGGCGTTCAGCGGTGACGGCGCAGTCGCCTCGACGCGCGCGTACTCCGGCGTCCCGGGCGGCGTGACGTTGCTCCAATGCGCACCGCCGTCGCGCGTCAGCTGCACGTAGCCATCGTCGGTTCCGACCCAGATCTCGCCGCGGTTAATCGGCGAGCCTTCGATATAGAGAATCGTGTCGGAGTATTCGGCACCCGAGACGTCTTTGGCGAGCGGACCGCCGGATGGCAATTGATGCTCTTTGATGTTGCGCGTCAAGTCCGGACTGATCGGCGTCCACGTCTCGCCGCGATTGCTCGATTGAAAGACGACGTTACCGCCGAACCAGCCGATGTGTCCGTCCCAGGGAGCGAATGCGATCGGCGAATCCCAGTTGAAGCGATACGGCACTTTACTCAGATCGAACGGTCCTAGGAAGCTTCCCGGAAAGGCATCGTAGGGGCGGATGAAGCGCGTCGTTTCGGTCGTGCGGTCGAAGATCGTCAGCGCTCCGTCTTCCAAATCGGCCCAGACGTACCGCGGATCGGACGCGTCGGGGACGGTCCACATGCCGTCCCCGCCGACGACGTCGGTCCAGTGCCGGTCGAGAATGCCTTCACCGTCGAGCGAGTTTTCGGGGCCGCAGAAACCGCCGTTGTCTTGGAACGCGGCGCAGACGGAGTACGGATTCTCGTTAGAGAGGCCGACGTGATAGATTTGGCCGATGTTGAGATTACGCGAAAACGACCAGTGCTCGAGATCGCTGGTCAACGCGTAGCCGCCGTCTTCTCCGACGATGATGCGTTTCGGATTGGTCGGATCGATCCAGATGGCGTGATAGTCAACGTGCACGCCTTTGGCGATCTCGGTAAACTTACGCCCGCCGTTTTTACTCTCGGCGAGCATTTCGGAGACCGCATAGACATGATCGGCGTTGCGCGGATCGACCGCGATGTGCGTGAAGTAGAAAGGACGCTGATCGACCAGCGTGTCGGAACTGACCATCGTCCAATGCGCGCCGGCGTCATCGGAGCGCCACAGGATGCCGCCTTTCGCTTCGATCAGAGCGAATACACGATTCGGGCGGCTAGGTGCAACGGCCAAGCCGATGCGGCCGGTGTAACCGGCCGGTAAACCGTTGCCGGTAAGTTTTTTCCACGTGCGGCCGCCGTCGGTCGACTTGAAGAGCCCGCCATCCGGACCGCCGCTCGTAAACGTCCAGGGCACGCGGCGAAAGTGCCACATACCGGCGTAAACAACGCTGGGATGTTGCGGATCCATGACCACGTCGCTCGCGCCGCTCGCCGGCGATAGATAGAGCGACTTGCTCCAGCTCTGGCCGCCGTCGAACGTCACATAGACGCCGCGATCGGTCGAGTCTTTGAACGGGTCGCCGAATGCGCCGACGACGACGTGGCGCGTATCGCGTGGATCGATCGCGATCCGCGAAATGCTCCAAACGCCGGCGAGCCCGACACGCCGCCATGTCTTGGCGCCGTCGGTCGATTTGTAGAGTCCGTTCCCGAAGCTGACGTTGTTCCGCGGATTCGCCTCTCCCGTGCCGGCCCACACGACGCGCTCGTCTTTCGGGTCGATTGCGACCGCTCCAATTGCGGCCACGGACTGCTTTTCAAAGACCGGCTCCCAGGTTGCGCCGCCGTTGACCGACTTCCAAACGCCGCCGCCCGCGGTGCCGAGATAATAGAGCTGGTCGTTCTGCGGTGTTCCCGCGACCGATGCAACACGTCCACCCGCGACGGCGGGCCCAATCGGACGCCAGGAAAGATTCGCATACGCAGCCGCAGCGAGAAGTAATGATTGCGCCAACATCATGGTGAGGGAACGGGTTTGACGGCCGGCGCGTTCTTCACTCCAGCTTGTTGTAACGCCGCATTAATTCCAGGCATTGTTGCGGTGGCAA
>JAFAOZ010000280.1 GCA_019247395.1 Vulcanimicrobiota bacterium
TACGTGATCTTTTTGTTTTTGAGCTCTCGAAAGCAGCCTTTCGCAAGCGTGCAGACCGCGCCGTTGCCTTTTGTGTCGCTGCGACTCACCTCGATGTTCGCGACCACGATCGTACCCGTGACCGCGTTCCAGGTCGCCGCGTCGCTGGCTTGACCGTACTTATCGGTGAACGACCCGGCAAGCTTACCGCACAGCGACGGTCCTTTGTACACGTTAACTTGAACCGGGTAGCCATTCGGAACGACGAGATCGCCTGCGCTGTCGACGCCGAAACCGTTGACATAATTTGCCGCCACCTGACAGCGCGGTGCGCCATTGTTTTTGTTCGCGCTGCGATATCCGAGTACGTCGGTGCCCCAAAACTGTGAGGCGTACATTCCCGTTTTCGGCATTGCCCCATAGACGATCGGTTGCGCAGGAACCGCGCGCATCGCAAGGTGCATCCAATCGGGCACGACGCTGACCGCGGGGGCTTGCGATGTTGCTGTCGATGGCGGCTGTGATACGATGCCGGCGCCGCAACCGGCAAGCATGAGTAAACCGAGCGCTAATGAAAGCGCGCTCGCGAAGGGTCGCATAGTCGAGTCTCCTTAGCATATTGTAGTACCTGGTATAGAGGACTTACCTGCTTGCTCTATGCGGTTTCCGGCGGGCGCTTTCCTTCTATAGGGCTATCGCGCCGCTGAAGGGCCGTTCGCGACGCTCAACACCGCGCCGATCGGCACACGTGGGCCGGGAACGCTCGAGGCGGGCTTTCCTCCGGCTGGATATGGCCAAAGGTCGGTGCTGCTGCGGCCGTTACGGCAATAGGCGGCATCGTCGCCGCCTACGATGCGCGTGGGCGTGACCCAGGCCTGGACGACGTCGCAGGAACCCCGTAACGGCGTCGCGCCGGCAATACGCGCGGTTCGTCCCGAGACTCGAAGCCGGTAGAAGCACGAGCCGGCCCGCCCGTTGCAGCGCTGATCGCCCAAGACGAGCGTTGTTCCTACCCAGGCGACCGTGCCGGGAAAATACAGCGTGCCGCCCGTGACCTTCACCAAGGAGACGGATTTGCCGCCGCGAGTTAGTACGCCGAGCAGATATCCACCGCGCACCGTCGCGCCGCTGACGTAAAGGTTCCCGTTGCGATCGTAACCGCCGAAATAAAAGTAGAAAAAGTTGGAGTTGCCATAAACCTGCGGCGTTCCCCGCGCGTTCTTGTAGATGAGGATGGCGCCCGCATCGCTGAAGTCAGCAATATTCATCACCGCGAGATCCCCGGTGCTCGGGTCGACGGCGCAGCCGCCCGGATAACCAAGAGGATCGGCAAGTGACGCAATAGGCTTGGCTCCGCCGTGCGCGTATTCGCGCACTTTGTTGGACTTCGTGTCGGCGATCCAGATGTTACCTGAAGCGTCGCCACACTCTCCTTGAGGGCTGTCGAATCCATGCAGCTTCCCGCTGAGCTTGAGCGACGGAAACTGATAGACGTAGACATCGAACGTCCCCAGGTCAGAGACGTATAAGAGCTGCGACGCGCTCTTGGCTCCCGGATCCATCCAGGACGTCGCGTCGGAACGCGCCACGTTTGCCGGCACGACTCCGGTACACGACCCCAACGTCACGCAAACGAATGCGGATGCAACGACTCTGCCAAGCTTCATAGAAAGACGGGCCCGCAATGCGGACCCGCCTCCCTTCTCTACCCGTGACTCGGGTCTCTGCTTATTTTGTGCTGATCGCCGCCCCGACCGGTAACGCGTACGGATCCGAAGCGCTCGCGGTTGCGTAGTTCGTCGGGTTGCCGCCGGCCGGATAGGCCCAGCGATTGAACGAACTGCTTGCTCCGCCGCAATACTCGTAGTCGCCGCCGGCGACGTACTTCTTGCCGTTGGCAGCGATGACGCCTTGGATCAGATCGCAGACACCGCCTCCGTTATAGTTGGTGTACATGGTCTGCGCGCCGATCACGCCGCTTCCCGAAACGGGATAGCTGCAGGCTTCGTTCGTCCCATTGCAGAGCTGGTCGAAAACGACCCACTGGCTTCGCGTGCCGTCCCATTGCACGGCACCCGGGAAGTAAATCGTTCCGCCGCTGGTGCTAATCGTGCTGCAGCTCGAGGCGCCGCAGTACGACAGAATGAACGTTGAGCTGGAGGTTTTTCCGTCAACCCATAGGTTGCCGCTCGAGTCGTATCCGGCGAAGTAATAGTAGTATTGGGCCGGATTGCGCAACTGAGTCGGGTTCGAGGACGGGCTCGTGTAGACGAGCACGTCGCCGTCGTACGGGTATGCGAAATCGAAGATGTCGGTAACCGCCAGATTACCCGTACTGGGATCCCAGGCACATCCTACCGGATAACCGTACGAATCGTTGTACGTCGCCAGTAGCGTACCGGTGCGCGAGTATTGGAACACCTGGCTCGAGCCGGTGTTGGTGATGAAAATGTTGCCTTTGTTATCGGCACACTCGCCTTGCGGTTCGCTAAAGCCGGTCAGCGTACCGAGCAATTTCATCCCCGGCAACTGGTAGATGTACACGTCGTTCGACCCGGAGTCCGAAGCGAAGTACAGCCGCGGGGCACCTGCAGCCGCGGGCGAGACCCACGACTTATGATGGTCGGGGTGCACTTTGCCCAGCGGCTTCGCGCCGATGAACGTATCTTTGAGGCCCCGGTGCAGAGGCATAACTCCGCCGCTACCGTGGCCGCTCGGTGAGACCGAGCTTGCTCCGGCGCCCGATGGCGGCTGTATAGCGGTGCCACCACCATTACTGCTGCAGCCGGCGATCAATGCGGACGCAGCCAAAACGCCTAAAGCGTAGGTGGCCCACCTTGAGATTCTCATATGCTGTCGCTCCTTTTTCGCTTTCAAGAAAGTGTGAGCAGGCTGGGGACACGGGAGCCGGGCCCATAGGCCGCAGCGATAGCCCCAGCTGAAATAGGAATACCCTTCCTCCCATCCGGCTAAGCCCTACTAAACAAGCAGGGGCTGCGTTACCAGTCGGTGTCGGGGGGTAGATTCGACGGAGCGCGGAGCGTGAACAGCGAGCGCGGATACTTGCTTTGGATCTTCTTGAACTTGATCGGCGTTTGCGAGTAATCGAAACAGTCGGCGATGCTTGCGGCGCGGCTGTCGCTGCGATTCAGAGGCGCAAGCGCCCAATTCTTTTCGATGTATTTGAGAATGCTTCCGAACTCATACTGCGTCGTTGAAATGTATCCCGGCCTCGCGTATGGGGAAATGACGAGCGCAGGGACGCGGAAGCCGAGTCCACCGTAGCCGAGTTGCGGCGGCGCAAGATTGTCGTAGAGACCGCCCCAATCGTCCCAAACGATGATGATGGCGCTCGACTTCCAGTAAGAACTTTCGCCGACGGCATTGACGACGCTCGCGACCCACGATGGCCCGGTATCCGACGACGTGCCGGGATGATCCGAGTCATTCTCGTCCGGAATCACCCACGAGACGTCGGGAAGCGTGCCGTTCGTGATGTCGTTAAAAATATTCGTCTGAGGACTCGCGATATGCCCGTCGGTCCATTCCGGACCGTTGCGCACCGCTTTGATCGCGTCGAAAGCGCTGAGCAGCTTGCCGTAGATCTTGCAACACATCGCCGGAACGTAGTAACGCCACGAAACCCCGTTGTCGTCCAGCCTATTCCGCAGCGTCGGGTAGTTCACGCAGGGAAAGGGCCCTTTTCCGGCTTGGAAGACGTTGTCTCTGGTAATGAGCGACGTGTGCGTGCCTTTCGGCGCGTCGCAGCCC
>JAFAOZ010000303.1 GCA_019247395.1 Vulcanimicrobiota bacterium
TTCCCCGGCGCGCAATGGTTCGACCCGCCTAGCGCTCGGCCTGTACACAAGGCATCGGAGGCCCGTCGGGTTGAATTGGCCCGCTGTTATGGATGCGTTGGACCTTACGAAGCGCCCACCGAGAAGTCCGCGTGAGCTTCTCCCCGGACTCCAATTGTTCATGGCAGCCCGAACGGTCGATAAGCTGCGTGCGACCTTGCCCGGCGGCAACATCGGCGACTACCAGATTACCGGCTTTAGCTCGAGCCTGCTCAACGCACTCGGAGTTGCCGAGGGCGTGCTCCGCAAAGTGATTGCAGAGGCTGCCTCGGAGGAAGAAGTCGCGCGTTGGATTCGCGAGCATACCGATCCGGAACGCTACCACGAGATCAATGCAAAACTCGAGGGTCGGACAGTCGGCGAACGGTTGAACGATCCCGAATTCTTACGGCGCTATCCAAGCGCACGCAATCTTCCGCCGGAGACGTCGCGCCTCGACCACCTCGTCGTTGACGATGCGGAATCATTTCGAGAGGGCTCGATTTAGATGCAGCTCTAGGAGGCGAGGGCCGAAGTTTACTATGGTAAACGAGGCCCGAGGCGACAACGAGATGCGCTAAATCAAGCCCTCTAGGCGACGGCGTCGCGTAAATCCGCGCGAGAACGCGCATAGCCTACCAGGCGGTCGATCAGCGCTTCGAATGAGATGCCGACCGCGGCGCACGCATCCGGAACCAGACTCATCGGCGTCAGCCCCGGTAAGGAATTGATCTCGAGCAAGTGCGGACGCCCGTCGGGCGTGACGATGAAATCGCTGCGCGAGTAGTCGCGCAGTCCCAACAAACGATGTGCCGAGAGCGCGAGCATCTGAAGCCGTGCGGCCAGATCTTCATCGATCGGTGCCGGCACGATGTGCGTGCTTCCGCCGGGCTCGTACTTGGCGTCGTAGCTGTAGAACCCGTCGCGATTGGCAACGATCTCGAGAACGGGCAACGCTTCTTCACCCAGCACCGCGCACGTAAACTCGCGTCCTTCAACGTACTCTTCGGCGAGAATCTGTCCGAATGACTTCGATGCATCGAGCATCGCGTTCGTCCATTCTTCGTGCGTGTGTACGATCGCGACGCCGGCGGACGAACCTTCGAAGCGCGGTTTGATCACGAGCGGCAGGTCGAGCGAACCGGGCAGCAGCGGCAGCGTACCGCCGGTGAGGTCGAAGAGATCCCAGACCGGCGTCGGCAATCCTTCGGCAGCCAGCAGCTTCTTCGTGAGATGCTTGTCCATCGAAAGCGCCGCCGCTTCGATTCCGCTTCCGGTATACGGTATTGAAAGATACTCGAGCAGCGCTTGAACGTGCCCGTCCTCGCCGCCCGGACCGTGCAGTGCGATGAAGACGATGTCGGGTTTGAGCGTACGCAGCGCATCGAGAAAGCGCTCGTCGTAGTCGAGCGAGTGCGCGTCGTATCCGAGCGCGCCGAGCGCCCGAACGACCTCGGAGCCGGAGCGTATCGAGATCTCGCGTTCGGCGCTGTCGCCGCCCATCACGACGGCGATGCGCTCCTTGGCGCCGGCATTACGTTGCATCGATAAAGACTCCAACCAAATGGACTTCGAGTTTTAGTTCGACGTTCCAGCGATCCCGCACGGCGCGCCGCACGCGTGCGAGCAGCGTTGCGACGTCTTTTGCCGTCGCGCCGCCAAGATTATTGATGAAGTTGGCGTGCAGCGATGAAACCTCCGCGTTTCCCTCGCGCCATCCCTTAGCTCCGGCAGCCTCGATGAGGCGCGCGGCTTTATCCTCGGGCGGGTTCCGAAAGCACGATCCGGCGTTCGGCAACGCAATCGGCTGCGTCTTTTTACGCCGCACGAGTCGCGTTTGCATCTCCGACCGGACGTCGCCGGCGCTCGAGCGTGCGAACTCCAGGACGACGCGCGAAACGACCACATCGCGCGCGAGCGTCGATTGGCGGTAGAGATATCGAACGCTGGCGGGATGCGGCTCGGGCCGGCTTGGAGATTGCACCCATACCTCTCGCACGAACTCGCCGATCTCGCGATCGGTTCCGGCGTTCATACGGAGCGATCCGCCGACGGTACCGGGGATTCCGGCGAGCGACCCGATCCCATTGGCACCCGCTGACGCCGCTTTTGCGGTGACGAGCGCCATGTCTGCCGAGCCGCCCGCCACGACGATGACGCGGTGATCTTCGGCGCGCACGTGCGCTGCCGCAAATTCACCGGCGAGCCGCATGACGATACCCCGCACGCCGCCGTCGCCAACGAGGACGTTGCTGCCCGCACCGATGATCCACCACGGCATCCGCCGGCGCAGGCAAAACCGCAAAAGGTCGGCGAGCTGGCTTTGCGTCTCTACCGTCGCAAAGGCATCGGCCGGGCCACCGATCTTCCACGACGTGTACGGCGCGAGCGGTTCGTTGAAACGAATCCGGTCGCCGCATATTTCTTGCAATGCTACGCGATCGGCATCGCCCAGCAGCGAGAGTACGGCTTGCGCGGTCGTGGCGCTCATGCGCGCGCTGCGGCGCGGCGCTCGACCGGTCCCGTAAAGCGCTCGGCTAAACGCGCCGCAACGTCGGTGATGTCGCCGGCACCGAGCAGGAGCAGCATTGCGCCGGCGGGCGCTTCTTCAAATAATCGCCGTTCGAGATCGTCGGTGCCGGACGTGTATCGGACCTGCCCGCCTTCGCCGCCGAGCATCTCGCCGATCGAACGCTCGCTGACGCCCGGTATTGCGGGCTCGCTGGCTGCATAGATCGGCGCGAGGTAGACTCGGTCGGCATCGTGCAACGCGGCGGCGAACTCGCGCGCGAGAAAAGCCGTTCGCGTGTAGCGATGCGGTTGGAAGGCGACGATGAGTTCGCCGCGATGATACTGACGCGCCGCAGCAATGGTAGCGCGCACCGCAGTGGGATGGTGGGCGTAGTCGTCGACGATCGTCACGCGCTCGCTCGCGAGCAGCACCTCGAAGCGCCGGCGTACGCCCTGAAACGTCGCGAGGGCCGCGTCGATTGCACGGACGGGCACGTCGAGCGCATGACCCACGGCGACCGCGGCAAGCGCGTTCTGGACGTTCATCGCGCCCGGTACGCGGAGACGAAATCGCCCGAGCAAACGATCGCCCGCGATCGCGTCGAAGCGCGCGCCGAATCCGGAAAACTCAATGTTGGCCGCGCGCACGGTCGCGTCGCGATCGAATCCGAACGTAACGATGCGCGGGCGCAGGTCGTGCGATGCGAGCGATGCCGCCAACGGATTATCCCGCCCAATCACGGCGAGACCGTCCTCTGGAAGCTTTGCCAGAAACTCGGCGAACGCGCGGACGAGCCCCGGCAGCTCGTCGTCGCTGCTCAAGTGGTCGTTTTCAATGTTCGTCACGACGGCCATCGAAGGTTCGAGCAGCGCAAAGGAACCATCCGACTCGTCCGCCTCGGTAACGAACCAAGGCGACATGCCGTCGTGAGCGTTACTCCCGAGGCCGACGTCGATGCCCCCGAGCGCGAGCCCGGAATCAATTCCTCCGGCACGCAGCACGGCGTGCGTCATTGCAGTCGTCGTCGTCTTGCCGTGCGTACCGCAGATGGCGATGCCGCTGCGGCCCGCGAGGAGCCGCGCGAGCATCTCCCCGCGATGGAGGATCGGGATGCCGCGACGCGCGGCGGCGAGCGACTCAGGATTGTGCCGGTCGATGGCCGAGCTGACGACCACAACCTCGGCGTCGCGCACGTTCCGAGCGTTGTGCCCGATCGCGACCTTGACGCCGGTCGCGCGCAAATCGTCGATCAGCGGGGTGACGCTCAAGTCCGAGCCGGTGACGGACTCACCGCGCGAGCGTAAGATCCGCGCGATTGCGCTCATGCCGATGCCGCCGATTCCGACGAAGTGATACCTCACTGCTTGCTCCTTCGAGAGAGTAAGGCATCTACCCGCGCAAGGATTGCCGCAATAGGATCCCCCGTTCCAAGGCCGGCGGCTGCCGTGGAAAGCGCGCGTATGCATTCCGGTTGTGCCGTCTTCGCGAGCAGCGCGGGTAAGTCGCCCGCTTGCAGCGCGCGGTCACTCAGAAGCACCGCCGCACCGGCCGTCTCGAATCGCACCGCATTTGCATCTTGATGACGCTGCGCGGCATGCGGATATGGCACGAGAATCGAGGCCTTGCCGGCGGCTGCCAACTCGGCAAGCGTCGAGGCGCCGGCACGCGCGAGTACGAGATCGGCAGCTGCGTACGCGTCGGCCATGTCGTCGAGGTATGGAACGGCGTTCGGCAACGCGGCTCGCACACGGTCGTAGTCCGCGGCGCCCGTCAGCGCAAACAGTTGCCAGCCCGACGGCAGACCGTTGCGCCGAAGC
>JAFAOZ010000333.1 GCA_019247395.1 Vulcanimicrobiota bacterium
AAACAGTACTGGCCCGAGCGTCTGGAGATCGTTGACGAGCTTCCGCGAACGCCGTCCGGAAAGGTTCAAAAATACGTCCTGCGCGAGCGCGCGCACGGTTTGCGGCCCCACGAACGCGTGAAAGCAGCGATTTCCTGAACGAGCTCAAAGCGGAGATCGCCGCATGGGTTGCCGGGCCAGGCGAAGCGTGGGCGGAACGCATTGAACGCGAGCGCCGCGTGCCGCCCGAGCTTTGGGACGAACTCCGCCAGCGTGGATATCTGTCGCTGGCCGCACCCGTAGAGTATGGCGGCCGTAGTATTCCGTTTACGCGCTATCTCGAGCTGATCGAACTCTTTTCGATGTCGCACGCGTCCATCCGGATGATCGTGCACGTCGTCAACGGGACCTGGCGCGCGATGGACCGTTTCGCAAAGGACGACCAGCGGGAGCGGTTCGTCATTCCGTCAGTGCAAGGCGCGCTCAAGATCGCGTTTACGCTCACCGAGCCGACGGCCGGCACCGGCGCCGATCTTCGCTGCAGCGTCGTGCGCGAAGGCGATACGTATTATCTGAGCGGTCAAAAACATCTCATTACGTTCGGAACGATCTGCGATTACTGGCTGCTCTTCGCGAGGCTCGCCGGCACACGTGGCGCGGACGGCACGGTCGCATTGCTCGTCGATCGCCGCGCTCCGGGGGCAGCAGTCGTCGAGATGGACGAATCCATGGGCGTGCGCGGGACCGATCACGCGCAGCTCACCTTCGATCGCACGCCGGTTCCGGTTACGAATAGGATCGGTGAGGAAGGCCAAGGCCTCGAGGTCGCGCTCGGCGGTTTCTTGACGCCGAGCCGCATCTCGGTCGCCATGAGCTGTGTCGGCTTGGCGCGCCGGGCGCAGGAGCTCGCGATCGAATACGCGCGCAAGCGTGAAACCTTCGGCAAGCGGCTCGAACAGCGTCAGGCGATTCGCTTCATGATCGCCGAAAACGCGACGGATATCGAGGCGGCACGGCAGCTGGTGCTCCATGCCGCACGTCAATGGGAGGACGGCGATGTCAGCGCGGCAATGCTCTCCTCGATGTCGAAGCTGCAGGCCGTCGAGATGCTCACCCGCGTCACCGACAAGGCGCTGCAGATTCACGGCGGAATCGGTTTCTGGCAGCCAAACGCGATCGAGCGGGTGTATCGCGACGCTCGGGCGCAGCGCTTCGAAGAAGGGACGAACGAAATTCAAAAGACCGTGATCGCTCGCGAGCTGCTTGGCGGAAGCAGCACGTGAAGAGGCGCTTCGAGGGTACCGTCTCGCTCATCACCGGCAGCTCGCGCGGCATCGGGCGAGCGCTGGCACTAACGCTCGCGCGTCAAGGGGCATCGATCGTCATCAACTACGTTCGCAACGCCGATCTGGCCGCCGAAACCGTTGCCGAAATCGAGGCGCTGGGTTCGCGCGCGATCGCCGTGCAAGCCGACATGGAGAATCCCGAAGAGATCGATCTGCTCTTCGAGAGCACCGCCGCAGAATTCGGGCGGCTCGATCATTTCGTCTCCAACGCGGCCGCCAGCTCCTTCAAGAAAGTGCTGGAGCTAAAACCCCACAATCTCGATCGGTCGTTCGACCTGAACGTTCGCGCGTTCGTGCTGGGCGCGCAACGCGCCGTGAAGTTGATGAGCGGCAGCGGGCGCATCGCGGTGCTCTCCAGCTACGGCAGCATTCGCGCGTATCCGACGTATGCGAATCTCGGCTCGAACAAAGCGGCGGTCGAAGCCTTCGTGCGATACATGGCCGTTGAGTTCGCGCCGCTCGGTATCAACGTCAATGCAGTGAACGGCGGCCTGATCGATACGGAGTCCTGTGCGTACTTTTACGAGCGCGTTCCGGGTATGGCGCCGATCGAGTCGGTGCTGGCGAAGATTCCCAAGGGCCGTATGGGCTCGCCGCAGGAGGTCGCCGATACGATCGCATTCTTGCTCGGCCCCGAATCGGAGTACATTACCGGGCAAACGATCTGCGTGGACGGTGGCTTGAGCGTGATCGCTCCTCCGTTTTACTCCGACACGTCACCGCCGCTTTCGCTGACGTAGCGCCGGCCGTGTTCGAGCACGCGCTCGCGGCGGGCCGCATCGGTGGCTTGAATCTACCCAATCGCATCGTGATGGGATCGATGCATCTCGGATTCGAGCACGACGGCGATGCGCTTGCCGCATTTTACGCCGAGCGCGCGCGGGGCGGCGCGGGCTTAATCGTCACCGGCGGATCCTGCGTCAACCGCGCGGGAGCCGGCGGAAGAAACTATAGTTTTATTAACGAGGACGATGCGGCGCCGCCGCTGCGGCAAGCGGTCGAGGCGGTGCACTCAGCCGGCGGCCGAATCGCACTGCAGCTCTTTCACGCGGGGCGTTACGCGCTGCGATCGTCATTTGGAATTCAACCCGTCGCGCCGTCGGCAATTCCGTCGCGTTTCTCGCCCGATCCGCCGCACGCGTTGAACGGCGATGAAATTTTGGCGACGATCGAAGATTTTGCAAGCGGAGGCCGACGCGCACGCGAGCTTGGCTTTGACGCGGTTGAGGTGATGGCGTCTGAAGGCTATCTCATCAACCAATTCCTCTCGCCCGTAACAAACGCGCGCGACGACGCGTGGGGCGGCGATTTGGAACGCCGCATGCGCTTCGCGCGCGAGATTCTGCGCGCGATTCGCGCTGCCACGCATGCGGCGTTTCCGGTGATCTTCCGCATCTCGGGTGCCGACTTAATGCCGAATTCCACAACCGCCGAGCAAACGCTCGAGTTCGCGCGCGCACTCGCCGGCGACGGCGTAGATGGCCTCAACGTCGGTATCGGCTGGCACGAATCGCCGATTCCAACCGTCCAGCATCTCGTGCCGAGCGGCATCTGGATACCGTACGCGGCCGCCGTGAAGACCGCGGTCGGTTCGCTGCCGGTGATTGCCAGCAATCGCATGAATTCGCTGGAGCAGGCCGATGCAGTGCTGGCGGCCGGCAGCGTCGATTTCATCTCGATGGCGCGGCCATTCTTGGCCGACTCGGCACTCGTGGTCAAGGCCGCGCGCGGCGAATCGGCGCTCGTGAACACGTGTATCGCGTGCAATCAGGCCTGCATCGATCGTTCGCTGCTCGACGAGCCGGTTTCGTGCATGGTTAATCCTCGCGCCGGCCGCGAGCTTGGGTTCCCCGAGAACGCCATCGCGCCGAAACGGCGCGGGCGCTTCGCCGTCGTGGGCGGAGGCCCCGCCGGAATGGAGAGCGCGCGCGCGTTGGCGGCGCTCGGACATTTCGTCGAGCTCTTTGAAGCGCAGGACGAGCTGGGCGGCCAATTTAGAATGGCTCGGCGCATTCCGGGCAAGCGCGACTTCGGCGAAACGATCCGCTACTTCACCCACGAGCTTGCGCGCCTCAACGTCGGCGTGCGACTGAAGTGTCACGTTTTCGCCGCCGAGATGCTCCGGGGATTCGACGGCATCGTGCTGGCGTCAGGCGTTCTGCCGCGCCGCGTTTCGCTGCCGGGTGCGGATATGCCGCACGTCGTCTCCTATGCCGACCTGTTA
Organism: Vulcanimicrobiota bacterium; assembly: GCA_019247395.1. Classification (GTDB taxonomy): domain Bacteria; phylum Vulcanimicrobiota; class Vulcanimicrobiia; order Vulcanimicrobiales; family Vulcanimicrobiaceae; genus Cybelea. Next base: position 3,550 of record JAFAOZ010000333.1, read on the forward strand.
CTTCACGGCAGCGTTGTCGGCGAGCGCGTGGCCATTGTCGGCGCGGGCGGCATCGGCGTCGACGTCGCGCACTATCTCAGCTTCGGCGAAACCGGGTGCGATGAGACGACTCGCTTTCTCTACGAGCAGGGATTAGCCGCGCCGTCGAACG
>JAFAOZ010000069.1 GCA_019247395.1 Vulcanimicrobiota bacterium
GCTGCTTCGACTTGGCCTTGAGATACGTGCCGCCTTGCTGGTTGAGCGTGCCCTGCGCATCAATCATGATCAGCGATCCGGCATTCTTGATCGGACCCTTGCCTTGATATTGATAGCTGCACTTCCAGGTGTAGGGCTGTCCGGCAAAGCCCGACGCGCCGGGAATGACCGCGCCGTAAAACTGAAAGCTGTGCGACCAGCTCGACGTTCCGTCAGCGTCGAGGTGCTTGAAATAGTCGTGGGCGAGCAGCGGGAAGATCGTGAGCTGCATCGGCGAGATCGAATACGGTGCTTGCGAGCACTTCACGTCGCCGTTGGGATAGAGCTCGCAGGTATTCGTCGCGCGCGCACGCGGCGTGTTCCACCAGTGGTCGGTTCCGCTGATCATCACGCCGCCGTCTGTCGCGGGAGCGATGTCGATCGTCGTCGTTCCGGTCCCGTTTCCCGACGACGCGATGGGCGTATTGTAACCGAACTGGTAGACGAGGTGACGCGTTGCCGGCGCGCCCGCCGCCATCGATGACGTTAAGCCGCCCAGTATAAAGAATGCCGCTAGAAGCGAGCCGAACATTTTCACTGCGTTGTTCCTCCGAAGTCCTCAAACGTTTTGGCGGGGAAGGTTGTGAGCGCCTGCTCGACGTCGGCGATGAGGTCCTGCGTCGATTCCAATCCGATGCTCAAGCGCACCAGCCGATGATCGTAGCGCGGTCGTTGGGAACCGCTAATCGTGTATGCAACCGCGAGGCTCGTCGTCCCGGCCCAACTGTAACCGACTTTAAAGAGCCGCATCGCATCGACAAAGGAATGCACCTGCTCGCGCGTCGGCCCCGGATTGAACACGAACGAAAAGACCCCCGAAGAGCCGGTGAAGTCGCGTTTCCAAAATTCGTGGCCGGGGCAGGACGGCAGGGCGGGATGCAGCACGCGCTCGACCTCGGGGCGCTGCGCCAGCCACTGCGCGATCGCCAGGGCGGAATCTTCCACTGCGCTAAGCCGGACGCCCAGCGTCTGCAAGCCGCGCAGCGCGAGGCTGCAATCATCCGGGGAGACGGCGCAGCCCACGACTTGACGCGCCGCGCCGAGCCGTTCGTAGAGCGCTTCGTCGCGCACCGTTATCGAGCCGAGCAGCAGATCGCTATGCCCGCCAATGTACTTCGTGATCGCCTGCATCGTGACGTCGACGCCCTGCGCGAACGCATCGAAGAGCACGCCCGCGGCCCAGGTGTTGTCGAGCACCACCGTGGCGCCGCGCGCATGCGCGGCCTCTGCAATCGCTGGGACGTCTTGCACCTCCATCGTGACCGAGCCAGGACTTTCGGTCCAGACGAGTCGCGTATTGGTTTGAATTAAATCGGCGATGTCGCCACCGATGAGCGGATCGTAAAACGTCGTGGTCACGCCGAAACGCGCGAGAAGTGCTTTTGACAGCAGCCGGTTGGGACCGTAGATACTCCGCGGAACGAGAATATTGTCGCCGGCACTCAACAACGCGAAGTCGACGAGTGAGATCGCGGACTGACCGCCGGGCGTGAGGATCGTATACCGGCCCGATTCCAGCTCGCCGATGCGCGCTGCGAGCTCGAGCGACGTCGGCGTGCCGTAGAGGCCATAGGTATATCCGACGCGTTCTTGATCCCATCGGTCGCTCACGGCCGCCGCACCCGCAAAGATCGTCGTGGATCCGCGGTAGACCGGCGTCACCAACGAGCGATACCCCTCGGGAAGGGTCACATCCGGATGCATCAAGCGCGTTTGCCAACTCTTGCTCATGAGCGGCCTCTTATACCGCCGAGGGCGCAGGCCTTTCGCCGCCGTAGTGGCCGCAGATGCGATGTTATTTTCTACGGCACGGCATCGCCGTCGAGCCTGAATCGTGGAGCGGGAGCGATTTCGACCGGCCGCTGACGCGCGAGGGGCGCGAGCGCATGGAGCTCGAGGCAAAAGCGATTGAAGACCTCAAGCTCGACCTCGATTGCATCATCACGAGCCCGTTGCTACGAGCGAAACAGACGGCCGAACTGGTTGCAGCGCGGCTCGGCAACGTGAAAACCGTCGAGGATCGTCGACTAGCCGATGGCTTCAACTTGGAACGCCTCGGCGAAATGCTCGTCGCACATCCGAACGCGCAAGCGATCATGCTCGTCGGCCACGAGCCGACGATGAGCGCGACGATCGGCCGCGCCATCGGCAAGGCCGGCGTGGAGTTTAAAAAAGCCGCGCTCGCTGGAATCGAGTTCGGCGATCGCGCCTCTCCGTCGGGTACGCTGCTCTGCTTGATCCCGCCGAAAGTGCTGGTGGCGCTGGGCAAACGCTAGCGCCACCTGCACGGCACTAGTGTTCCAGTTCGTGGACGCTGTTGTCGTTGGTGTCGGTGTAGAACAGCACGGTGTTGCTGTCTTTCGTCCCGCTCGAGGCCAGCCCGAAGACCGCCGGCGTAGCGCCCGTATCAACGACTTTAGTGTCCAGGATCTGGCCGGTCGGCGTTAGCTCGACGAGCTCGTTGCCGCCGCCGCTGGCGGGTTGCGTGTTCGCGACGATCAGATTGCCGTTCGGCAGCGTCGTCATCGCAACGGGCACGTTCAAGGGCGAACCGCTCAAAACGAGCTTACCGCACGTGGTCTTCTTATGCACGCATTTAAACTTCGTGCCGCCCGGAAGGACGACGATCTCGTTCTTTACGAGCAGTGCGGTCGCGTTCGAAAATCGCACGATCGTGTTGTTGACGCCGTCGGCAATATAGAGAATGTCCTTCTTATGGTCATATGCAAGGCCCGACGGCCCGACCGTGTTCCAGCCGGTTTGGCTCGCATTGCCGACTGCGAAGCCGGTCGCGACCTGCTGGTAAAAACCGCTGCCATAGCCTGAAGTGCCGATGCTGACGATCGAGCCCGTCTGCGCGTCGCTGTTGAACATGAACTCGGATGCGTACGTTCCTCCGCCGCCGATGTCGGCGATGGAGAACGGCGCCTTGAAGAGATTGCTATATGTCGTCTGTTCCTTGCCGGTCTGATCGAACCACACTACCAAACCGCTCGTTAAACCCGTCGCATAGACCTGATTTGCGTAACTGGTCGCCGTACCGCTGCAACCCTTGATGTCGTTGCTCTGCGCAAATCGAGCCGGGTTAGAGCTCGGCTGTGGGTTGAGAACTTCAATCGTGGTGCCGTTGCCGGCCGTCCCGGACGAATCGGCAAAGTTGCAGACGACGAGCTGGCCTTTTTTAAGACCGTAGTTACCTTTTACGATCGAAAGTGAGTGGGGGCCCTTGTCGCCATTACTCGGATCGACCGTGGAACCTATGACTACGTCGGTATTAAGGTTCTTTAAAATCGACGTCGTATCGACCGGTTCGATGCGCTCGCGTGCTGCGGCCGACTGCAACAACTGCGATGTGTCGCCGGCCGGTGCGCTCGGAACGGTGCTGCCCTGACTGCAGCCCCAAAGCAATGCAAGGGTCGCGCAGACGGTCAAGGCCGCGCCATCTTTAAAGCGTATCATACGGCACCTCAATAAGGCGGAGTGCGTGGGTTTGGGCTAGCTTTTTTTTATCGTATGCGCTTACCTGCAAAGGGCGGCACGATGAGCGATCGTCGCGTTGCGTATGCGAGAAGCACGACCGCCGCAACCAAACAGGTGATGAGCGCGAAGAGCCCCGCTTCAGGGCCAAAGCGTCCGCCGGTCACGATCGTCGGGCCGTTGATTCGCGCTATAATGACGCTCGTCATAAATTGATGACCCGAGACTTGGCTGCCGTAAACCGGTCCTTCGAAAAAATTCCATGCGAAATGAAGCGCAATTGGAAACCAAAGATTTCGCGTAACGACGAACGCCGCGCCGAGCAGCACGCCGGCCTCGAGCGCGATGGCAACTGAAGAAAACCACGTCGCGCCGGGATTTGCGGCGTGCGCCAAGCCGAAGAGCGCAGCGGAGACAACGAGCGCAATCCACGTTCCGGCCCATTCTTCGACCAAGCGAAAGAGCACGCCGCGAAAGAGCGTCTCTTCGAGCACGGCGTCGGCGAGCAATAGCATCGCCGCAAAGCCGAGCTCTCGCGTAACGTGCACCTGCACGATGCGATAGAAACCACTTGCCGCAAGTTCCGCTATGACGAGCGAAATCAAGAGCGCACCGAAAAGAAAACCTACGATGATATCTCGCGGCGCGCGGCTCGGATCGAAACCGATTTGTGCGGCCTTCTTACGCACCGTCACCCACTCGACGGAAAACATTGCGGCGAGGAGCAGCAGCGCGAGCGTCCAGTTGGCCACGAGCGTCTGCCATAGCGAGTACGGCGGACGCGCGGCATGTACGACCGGCACGGTGAGGCCGCCGAAGACGAGCATGATGAGAACCAGACGGGTAAGCGGGAACGCGATGACGCGCTTCACAGCGCGTACTCGATTGTCAGGGGAGCGTGATCGCTGAAGCGCGTTTCCTTATAGATGGATGCGCGGCGCACTTTCTCGGCCAGGCCCGGCGTAACGATCTGATAATCGATGCGCCAGCCGAGATTGCGCTCCCACGCACCGGGCCAATTAGACCACCAGGTGAACTGGTTCGGCTCCGTATTGACTACGCGAAAGGCATCCACCCAGCCGACACGTTCCAGTAAAGCATCCATCCAGGCCCGTTCTTCGGGCAGAAAGCCCGTGACGTGCCGGTTGCGCGCCGGGTTGTAGGTGTCGATATCCTTGTGCGCAACGTTGAAATCGCCGCAGATGATGTGTTCGCGCCCGGAACGGCGCAGCTGCGCGAGCACCGCGAGCAGTCGCTCGAGGAAGTTCATCTTGAAGGCCTGGCGTGGCGGCCCCGAGATGCCGGATGGTGCGTAGAGCGACGAAACGGTAAGCTCACCGAAATCAGCTTGAATAAAGCGTCCTTCCGAATCTGCATCCTCCCAGCCCAAGGTGCGGCGCACTTCGAGCGGTTCGCTGCGGGTGTAGAGTGCGACGCCGCTGTATCCCCGGCGCTTCGCATCGACGAAATACCCGGTGAAGCCGGGCAACAGAAACGCGCCCGCGGGGAGCTGATGCTCCTGCGCGCGCGTTTCTTGCAAGCAAATGACATCGGCCGCCTGCGTCTGCGCCCAATCGAAGAAGCCGCGCCGCGCGGCCGAGCGGATGCCGTTGGCGTTGAGCGTGATCACGCGCACGCCAACGGCTTTAGCTCATTTCGCTCCGGCTACTGCCTCACCGACGATCGGTTCTTCGCTGACTTCCTCGCCGAAGAGCGCCGGATAGAGCAGACCGGCAATGCCGCCACCGATCAGCGGCGCCAGCCAGAAGAGCCAGAGCTGCGAAAGTGCGGCTGCGCCGGCAAAGATTGCCGGCCCGGTGCTGCGTGCCGGATTCACCGACGTATTGTCGACCGGAATGCTGATCAAATGGATGAGCGTGAGCGCGAGACCGATCGCAAGGCCCGCGAATCCGACCGGCGCGCGCTTATCCGTCGCCCCGAGAATCACCATCAGAAACACGAAGGTGCAAACGATTTCAATGATCAGTGCCGACATCATCGGGTAGTTGCCCGGTGAGAGCGGGCCGTATCCGTTGCTCGCGAACTGCCCCACCGTGAAGCCGGGTTTACCGCTCGCAATGTAGTAGAGCACGGCCGCTGCTGCGATCGCGCCGAGAACTTGCGCGATCCAATACGGAACGACGTCGCGCGCGGGAAATCGCTTCGCTAGCCAGAGGCCAAACGTAACGGCCGGGTTGATATGACATCCCGAGATCGGTCCGATCGTGTATGCCATCGTAAGCAGTGTCAAGCCGAAGGCAAGCGCGACGCCCGCAAAGCCGATTCCGGTTTGCGGGAATGTCGCTGCGAGTACGGCGCTTCCGCATCCGCCAAAGACGAGCCAAAATGTGCCGATAAACTCCGCGGAGACGCGTCTGGAGAGAGCCATTACACAATTCCTTTCCGCGACTGCGTGTATCGCAAGGACGACCTTGGCTGCCGCTCGGTTGCGCGCCTGCTTTTCATGCTATGATGGGCTGGCTTCGAAAGGCGGTTACCCGTGATGACGCACACGTACGGAGCGAACGTCAGTTGGGCTTCGGGTGCGAGCGAAGGAACGCGATCGTATGCGAGCTATTCGCGCGATCATACGATCGGCGCAGAAGGTAAGCCCGACATCCTCGCATCGAGCGATCCCTCTTTTCGAGGCAACGCCGGACGCTACAATCCGGAGGAGCTTTTAGTCGCGAGTCTCTCGTCCTGTCACATGCTGTGGTACCTGCATCTCTGTGCCGTCAACGGAATCACGGTCGTCAACTACACCGACAGCGCGTTCGGCGAGATGGAGGAGAGCGGCGGCGCCGGACAGTTCGTCAGCGTGGATCTTCGTCCGGTAGTAACGATTCTGGGCGAAACCCGGCGCACGCGCGCCTTGCAGTTGCATCACGACGCGCATCAAATGTGCTTCATCGCGCGCTCCGTGAACTTCCCCGTCAACGTTCGGGCGACGATTGCATAAGCAGAGCAAGCGGGTCTCGTTCGATGCCGCGGAGTATACCCGCGGTCAATCCGGTTCGCTGCTCTTGTAGGAGGCTCCGCGCATGCTCAGCTCACGCGTACGTCTTTTTGTCGCAATTGGCTCTGTCGCCGTTCTCGCCGCCTGTTCTCAGATGGGTTCGATTCCATACGGAGGCTTCGCAAATCAAAACGCGTCGCGCCTGAAGCACTCGTTGCAGCGGCCACCGGCCTCGGCGCAGCTGGCCTTTTTGCTCACCGACGGACGGGTTCTCGTCCAATCCAGTCAGTTGAGCAACTGGTTCACGTATTCGCCGGATCAAAACGGCGACTACTCCAACGGGACGTGGACGCAAGTCGCGTCGCTGCCCTCGGGGTATTCACCCGATGCCTTCGCCTCGGCTACGCTTGCGGACGGACGATTCGCCGTCGTCGGCGGCGAATACAACAATGGACAGTTCGCTTTAACGAACCTCGGCGCGGTGTACGATCCCGTAAAGAATACGTGGACGTCGCTCGGCCATCCGAAGGGATGGAAGTGGATCGGCGATTCGCCGTCGAGCGTCGCGCCCGACGGACGCCTGGTGGTCGGCGATAAACTGCACACGTGGGATGCGGCGCTCGATCCGAAGACGCTCAAGTGGACGACGCTCGGCGATGCGGGCAAGAACGATTTCAATGCCGAGGAGGGCTGGACGCTGCTTCCCGACGGCACGATCTTGACCATAGACGTGAAGAATGATCCAAACTCGGAAATCTACGATCCGACCAGCGGAAAGTGGAAGAGCGCCGGACCCACCCCCGTGAATCTCGCCTCGCATTGGTACTCCGGCGGCTGCATTCAGTACGGACCGAAGCCAAAAGATTGTTACTATCCGCCGGGCGAGATCGGTCCGGCAATGCTTCGTCCCGACGGCACGGTCTTTGCGACGGGCTCGTATCAGGGGCGCAGCTACGGGCCGGGCCACACGGCGATTTATTACACGACCGGAAGCCTCGCGGGGACATGGGCGGCAGGCCCGGATTTCCCGAACGGTGACAACGCCGGCGATTCGTTCGCCGCACTCGAGCCGAGCGGAAATGTTATGGTGTTCGGCGATTCCGGTACCATTTACGAGTGGAACGGCTCGACTTTGACGGCGCTTAGCGGCGTTCCGTATTGTCCGCCGGTGATCGCTCCGACCGGACAGATACTGCTCTTCTGCTCGAGCTCGGTGACCGTATACACGCCGACGGGATCGCCAAAGGGCAGCTGGGCGCCGACCATCAAGAAAGTTGCGACGCATATCGCCGCGGGCAAGACGTATAAGATCACCGGCACGCAGTTCAACGGCCTTTCCCAAGGAGTGGCATTCGGCGACGAGTACCAGAGCCCGTCGAACTATCCGCTCGTGCGAATCGTGAATAACAAGAGCGGTCACGTCTTCTACGCGCGCACGCACGATCACAGCACGATGGGCGTCGCGACCGGATCGAAAACGGTATGGACGTATTTCGACGTTCCCTCCACCATCGAAAACGGCTCGAGCACGCTCGTCGTGGTTGCGAACGGCATCCCATCGAAGGCGGCAAATGTGACCGTTTCGGGCGGCCGGCGTCAGGCCTCGGAGTCGAAACCCTCGATGCGCCGGTAGACGGCGTACGAATACAGAATCGGTGCGAAGGCGATTACGGCGATAATCGCCACCAGCACCGGCATCCTTGCGTTGCTGAAAAAGCTTGCGAGTACGGCGATAATACCGCCTGCAACCATCAGCCGGCCGCCGAAATGGTTCGAGCGTCTCCACACCTCGTCGCTCGCAAGCGTCCACGGCGTGCGCACGCCGAACCAAAAGTTCTTCTTCGCCCTAGCGACCAGCATGCCGAGCACAATGAACAGTGCGCCGATCGACGCCACGAGCAGCCCGAGTGACGGCATCGCCTGCGTCATCGCAGAATGCAGCAACATAAGGTGCACGATCAACAGCAGGGTAAGCACCGCAAGCATAGCGACGTAAAACGCACCGGCCGATTCTCCGAGACGGAACCCGCGTGGTGAAATCGCCGGAAGAACTGCCGTCAGGAGCCAGCAGATCGTAATCGATACGGGCATAGCGCTCACGGCGGAAAGCAGCGACGAATAGCCGTTGACGTTACCGGCC
>JAFAOZ010000086.1 GCA_019247395.1 Vulcanimicrobiota bacterium
ATGGCCAAGAGCGTCAACTTCGGGCTCTTCTACGGCATGTCGGATTTCGGGCTAGCCCAGCGTTTGGAGATCAGCCGTGCCGAAGCAAAAGAGATCACGACGGCGTACTTCGCGCGGTTTCCGGAAGTTCGCGCCTACATAGAGCGCACCATCGCCGAAGGGCGGCGCAATGGTTACGTCTCCACGATTTTAGGTCGACGCCGGTATATGCCGGGTCTGGTTTCGGGTAACTACATGCTCCGCGCCGCGGCCGAGCGCGAGGCGACGAACGCGCCGCTGCAAGGCAGTGCGGCGGACCTCATGAAGTTGGCGATGGTGCGGATCGATCGCACGCTCGAGGATGCGCGACTCGATGCCGTGATGTTGCTGCAGATTCATGACGAACTGATCTTCGAGGTACGGCGCTCAGACTTGCCCGAGGCGGCGAAGCTGGTGCGCGATCATATGGAACAAGCCATTCTCTTATCGGTTCCACTCGAAGTAACGCTCAAGTCGGGGCGCAACTGGTACGACGTCGAGTCGTTAGACGCCGAGGCCTTGGAACGTGTTTAAAGCGTTGCTCGCGACGATGCTCGCATTGTTGCCGACGATCGTCGTGCACGCGCCCAAGGCCGACCTGGCGCTGGAAACGGCACGAACCGCTTCGCAGCGCGAGCATGGCCTGATGAACCGAACGGAGCTCGCACCGCACACCGGCATGATCTTCGTTTTCGATCGCGACGAGTTCGTCGATTTTTGGATGAAGAACACATTATTGCCCTTAGATATGATCTTCATCGGGGCGGATGGAACCGTTCGCCGCGTTTATGCCAACGTGCCGGTGCTGCATCCAGAGCCGAGCGATGAACGGATTCCACTCGAAGGCGCCCAAGCAAAATACGTCATCGAGCTTGGCGCGGGCGAGGCGTCGAAAGACGGGATCGCGGCCGGTGTCAAACTCGATCTGCGCGGCGTGCCGTCGCCGGCGCCCTGAGTCCTGAGCCTGTCGAGGACAGATGCCCGAGCTTCCCGAGGTCGAAACGATCGTTCGCGGCCTCACCGGCAAAGTCGTCGGCGCGACGATCGCGCGCGTTGAAGTCCGTCTCGAACGCATTGCCGTCGCGCCTCCGCGCGTTAATTTTGCCGCCGCTCTAACGGGCGAGCGCATCGTCGGCGCCCGCCGGCGCGGGAAGTATGCCGTTCTCGAGCTGGCTTCCGGATCGTCGATCGTAACCGGACTTCGCATGACCGGGCGCCTCGTCGTTGCCCGAAACGGCCGGCGCGAGCTTCCGGGCACGCACGTCGTCCTTCACTTTAAAGGTGGAGGCCTGCTGCGGTTCTCCGACGTCCGGACATTTGGCCGGATGCGGCTGGTCGGCCCGACCGAGGCGTGGGACGACGCGCTTGGCGTCGAGCCCCTCTCCTCAAGCTTTACACCGGAAGCCTTTATCGGTATGCTGTCGGGGCGGACGACGCCGGTAAAGGCATTTCTCCTCGATCAGCGCCGCATCGCAGGCATCGGCAACATCTATGCGTGCGAGGCATTATGGGAGGCTCGGATCCGTCCGAACCGTCCGAGCGGGAGATTAACGAAACCGGCGGCGCGCCGTTTACGTCGCGCGATCATCGACGTCCTCGAGCGCGCCATCGAGATGCGCGGAACGAGCATCGATGACTACGTAGACGCCGACGGACTGCAGGGTGGTTTCCAAAACAACCTCTCGGTCTACGGCAAACAGGGCCGGCCTTGCCCGCGCTGCGGCGCCAGCATCGTTCGGACCGTCCTCGCACAGCGAGGCACGTGGTGGTGCCGCGACTGTCAAAAATAGAAAAATTACGAAAGTGGGAATTTCAAAATAACTACGACCGAAGTCGCTCCGACTCATTACGAAGAAGATCAACTGGCGCTCGAACAGCGCCTCTACGAAGAATCGCTCAAGGTCCTCGACGAGGGACAGGTTCTTACCGGCACGATCGTTCAGAAAGATAAGGACGAAGTGCTCGTGGACGTCGGCGGCAAGTCCGAAGGCGTGTTGCCGTTCCGCGAACTCTCGCTGGCCGTCGATCCCAAATTGCTGCGCGTCGGCGATACACTCGAAGTGATGGTGCATCGCATCGACGAGCTCGACGGAACGCTGTTTCTTTCCGAGCGGCGCGCACGAGCGCTGAAGACCTGGGAAAAGGTCATCGAAGCTCACAATCGCGACGAAGTAATCGAAGCGACCGTAACGCAAGTCGTTAAAGGCGGCGTCCTCGTAGACTTGGGCATGCGTGGTTTCGTGCCGGCATCGCAAATTCGCCGGCAACCTGTGGGTAATCTCGACGAGCTCGTCGGACAGCACTTGCGGCTCAAAGTGATCGATCTCGATCATAAGCGCCATCGAGTCGTCTTGTCGCAGCGGTTAGTGCTCGAAGAAGAGCTGCAGGCCAAAAAGCAAGAGCTGCTCGATACGCTTGAGGTCGGGCAGATCCGTGAAGGCGTCGTCGTGCGGCTCGCGGACTTCGGGGCATTCGTCGATCTCGGCGGCATCGATGGCCTGATTCACAACAGCGAACTTGCCTACGCGCGGATCAAACATCCGTCAGAAGTCGTCAAGATCGGCGACGTGGTTCAAGTCGAGATCATGAAATTCGATCCCGAGGCGAAGAAAGTTAGCTTGTCGCTCAAGCACGCGCTTCCGGATCCCTGGGATCAATATGCAGACCGGTTGTACGAGACCAACAGGCTCAAAGCACAGATCGTCAAGGTTACGCCGAATTACTTGCTCGTGGAAGTGATTCCCGGAATACTCGCTATGGTGCCCAAGGGTGAGTTCGACGTCTCGGCCCAGTTCGTAGCGGGGCAAGAAGTCGAAGTTACGCTGCTGACGATCAATCACGCGACCCGCCGGATCACCGCTTCGATCCAGCACGTTGCCGACGTGCCGCCGGAAGAGATCGAGCAGTACGCAGCCGAGGAAGAGATCGGTATCGAGCCGGCCGCGCAGACTCCGACGGAGCCGCCGGCGCCTCAGTAAGCGCGCCGTGCGCGTGGGTCTGACCGGCGGGATCGGCGCCGGAAAGAGCGCGGTAGCGGCGATCTTCGGCGAACTCGGCGCCTTCATCGTCGACACGGACGTCATCGCACGTGAAGTGGTGGCGCCCAACAGCGATGGATTGCGTGAAATCGCGCGCGTTTGGCCACAGGCGATTCGCGGCGGTGCGCTCGACCGAGGCGCACTCGCCGATATCGTCTTCGCCGACCCACACGCGCGCGAACGGCTCAACGGTCTGCTGCACCCGCACATCCGCCGCGTTGCACTCGAGCGCGAAGCGGCGGCAAAGCCGGGCCAGCTCGTCGTACACGTGGTTCCGTTGCTCTTCGAAACGGGCTACGACCGGCTCGTCGACAAGTCGGTTCTCGTCATCGCACCGCTGGAGCAGCGGATCGCCCGAATCGTCGCTCGCGATAAGTTGGACGAAGCGCGGGTTCGAGCGCGCATGGCGGCGCAAATTGAGCCCGAGCGGGCGCGCGACGTGGCGGACTTCGTCATTGAAAACGACGGTAACCTCAGTCATCTTCGCGACCGCACCGAGGCGGTATATGCAGGCCTGCGGCCGACTCCAACCGCGATTTAAGAGCCGGCGAGCGAATTCTCAGGAAATCCTGAGTTTACCGAGCGCTTGTATGGGATATAGAGTACTGGTAATAAACCCAGAGAGGAAAATTGGAGATGGCACAAGAGACCGGACAAGCCGGCGGCATGAGTGTTCGTGAGGCTGGCCGCCGCGGCGGTGAGCGCGTGAAAGCCAAATACGGCTCGGAATTTTACGAAGAGATCGGCCGCAAGGGCGGTGAAGCGACGAAGAGCAAATATGGTCCGTCGTTTTACGAGGTAATTGGCCAAAAGGGCGGCCAGCGACCGAAGCGCAAAGCAGCGGCATCGTAGCGCCATCGTACCCATTCTGGGTAAGCTAAAGCGATGGCGGATAAACCCGAACGCGCGTCCAAGCGTGAAATGTCCGTGCGGGAAGCGGGCAAAAAAGGCGGAGACACCGTACGCGATCGCTACGGCTCGACGTTTTACGAAGATATCGGCAGAAAAGGCGGTAAGGCGACGCGCGACCGCCACGGTGTTGAGTTTTACGAGTCGATCGGTCAAAAAGGCGGCAAGGTCGTCAAAGAAAAGTACGGTTCCGACTTCTACGAAGAGATCGGCCACAAGGGTGGCCAAAAAGTTAAGAAACTCATAGCCGAAGCCAAAAAGAAACTCGGCGACAAAGACTCCTGAGAATTTAAAGGGGCGCTGAAATCAGCGCTCCTTAGATTTTTTAGTGGGATATATTTACGCCGC
>JAFAOZ010000087.1 GCA_019247395.1 Vulcanimicrobiota bacterium
CGCCGACGCTGGTGCCCTTCTTCACACAAGTGGAGAACGCGGCGGAGATACTCGGAACGCTCGGCCGCTTGCTGCACTCCACTGGAGGCGCGATGCCGCGTCAATAAGCGGCCAACCATGAGGGAGCGCCTGCGACGCTTCGCCAAGAGTCGCCGGTCATGGATTTTGGATATTATCGCTATCCGACGATAGCAGGCGACCGCATTCTCTACGTCTGTGAGGACGATCTCTGGAGCGCTCCCGCTCGCGGAGGGGACGCGACGCGCCTTACCGTGAGTTTCGGAACCTGCTCGTATCCGCGTCTTTCACCGGACGGAGAGTGGGTCGCATTCATCTCGACCGACGAAGGGAATCCGGAACTCTACGTGATGCCGGCGCGCGGCGGCGAACCGAAACGCCTCACGTTTCTCGGTGCGACGCTGGCCTGGCCGACGGGCTGGAGCGACGACGGCAGCGAGATTTATTTCGTTGCGAATCCGACCACGTGGTACGAAGGCGAGACGCGTCCGTTCGTCATCGCGCGTGAGGGCGGAACGCCGCGCGAGCTCAATCTCGGTCACGCGCGGGCACTCTCGTTCGGCCCGGGCGGCCGCGTAGCGATCGGACGTAACGCTGCCGATCCCGCGCGTTGGAAGCGCTACCGAGGTGGAACCTCGGGTGAGATTTGGATCGACCGCGACGGCACCGGTACCTTTGCGAAACTTCCGCTGCCCAACGGTAATCCGTGCTGGCCGATGTGGATTGGTGATCGCATCTACTTTCTCGCCGATCACGAAGGCATCGCAAACATCTACTCGTGCGCGCTCGACGGCAGCGGCATTATTCGGCATACGAACGAAAGCGAATATTACGTGCGCTTCCCGTCAACCGACGGAAAACGCATCGTTTATACCGCGGGTGCCGAAATCGGCGCTTTGGACGTCGAAAGCGGCGCGACGCAAAGAATCGCAATTGCGACCCATTCGCCGATGCCGCAGACCGTGAGGCGCTTCGAAAAAGCCTCCGAATCGCTCGAGCATTTTGTCGCGCATCCCGACGGAACCGAGATTGCCTTCGATTCGCGCGGTCAAGAGTTCACGATGCCGCTCTTTGAAGGTGCGGCGGTTCGCCACGGCGGCGGCAGCCGCGCTCGGACGCGTTTGACCCAATGGCTCCACGACGGTAAATATCTCGTTTCCGTCACCGACGTCAACGGCTACGAGCAGATCGCCGTTCGGCCGGCCGATGCTTCGGAAGAGGCACGCCTCGTGACCAAGGGCGACATCGGACGCGTCACCGATATGGTTTGCTCGCCGGCGGATAACGTCGTTGCGTTTGCAAATCACCGCCACGATCTGTGCGTGGTCGATGTCGACTCGGGCGACGTTCGCGTGCTCGACACGTGTCCGTCGCATCGCATCGAAGACCTCGCCTTTTCGCCCGACGGCCGCTATGTGGCGTACGTGTGGTGGCCGGCGCACGGCACGTCGATCATTCGTATCGTGAAGGTGCGCTCCGGCAAGGTGCACGACGTAACCACGCCGGTTCGCATGGATAAGTCGCCGGCCTGGGATCCCGACGGCAAGTATCTCTACTTTATCTCGACCCGCGACTTCAACCCGGTTTACGACGCGCTGCAGTTCGACTTGAGTTTCCCGCAGGCAAGCCGTCCGTTCGTCGTCACGCTGCGCGCGGACGTTCCCTCCCCGTTCGTGCCGAAGCCGAAACCGATTCACCACAATCATCACGAACACGAGCGCACGAACAACAAACCGCATAAGCCGGCCGACGTCGAGATCGACTTTGACGGCATTACCGGACGGGTCTTAGGTTTTCCGATCGACGAGGGCGAGTTCGGTCAAATCGTCGCCGTGCACGAACGCGTGCTCTTCACCCGTTTTCCGGTGAAGGGCATCAGACCGACCCGGCGCGAGGATCTCGACGACGACGATCGCGGCACACTACTGGCGTACGACTTCGATCAGCAGCGCGTTGCGACCATCGCCACGGAGTGCGACGAAATCGAGCTTGGCGCTGATGGGCGCACGCTCGTCTATCGCTCGAAGGATCGCTTGCGCGCGATCGACGCGCTCAACGAGCTTCCCGAAGAGGGCGACGAACAGAAACCGTCGAGCGAGCCGGGGCGCAAGAGCGGCTGGATCGATCTCGATCGCGCGAGCGTCGAAATCGTTCCGCGCGACGAGTGGGCGCAGATGTATCGCGAAGCGTGGCGATTGCAAGCCGAGCATTTTTGGGTCGAGAATATGAGCGACATCGACTGGGATCGCGTGTACGATCGTTATGCCGCAATCTTACCGCGCGTACGCACGCGCGGCGAGCTCTCCGACCTAATCTGGGAGATGCAGGGAGAGCTCGGCACGTCGCACGCGTACGAGTGGGGCGGCGATTACCGGGAGCCGCCCCAGTACCAGCGGGGTTTTCTGGGGGCCGACTTGCACTGGGACGAAAAGCGCGGCGGCTACTGCATCGAGCGAATCTATCGCGGCGATTCCTGGAACCGCGAGCACGATTCGCCGCTTGCGGAGCCCGGGCTCAACGTGCACGAGGGCGACTGCATCGTGGCGATCGGCGGAAAACGCTTATCGCGTGAGATCACACCCGACCAGCTGCTCGTCAATGCGTCCGGAAAGAACATTTCGGTAACGCTGCGCGGAAAGAAGAACGACGAGCGTACCGTGCTCGTGAAGGCTCTTGCGAACGAAGCGGCGCTGCGCTATCGAGCGTGGGTGGAAGAAAACCGCCGCATCGTGCACGAGCGCACCGGCGAACGCGTCGGCTACCTTCATATACCCGATATGGGGCCGTGGGGCTTCTCCGAGTTCCATCGAGGATATCTTAGCGAGTTCGATCGTAAAGGTTTGATCGTAGACGTCCGTTACAACCGCGGCGGCCACGTCTCGCCGCTGCTGCTCGAAAAGCTCGCGCGCAAACGCATCGGCTACGACGCGCCCCGTTACGGCGCGCCGGTTCCGTATCCGCCCGAGTCCGTCGGCGGTCCGATCGTCGCGCTCACCAATCAGTTTGCCGGTTCCGACGGCGACATCTTCAGCCATTCGTTCAAGCTCTATAAGCTCGGTCCGCTCGTCGGAAAGCGTACGTGGGGCGGCGTCATCGGCATCGAACCGTACCATCACCTCGTCGACGGAACCTTGACGACCCAGCCGGAGTTTTCGTTCTGGTTTGTGGACGTCGGCTGGGGCGTGGAAAACTATGGTACGGATCCCGATTACGACGTGGATATCGCGCCGCACGATTATCGTGACGGCAAAGATCCGCAGCTCGAGCTCGCGTTACAACTGATGGATCGCGCATTGCAAGGCTACACCGAGCTGCACCCCGACCTCACCACGCGTCCGTCTCTGCCGCTGCCAACGCTGGCGTGAGGAGCGGCCGGCTCCTCGGCGCGCTGGCGGCATTTGCGATACCGGCCGCGGTTTACATTGCCTGCGCGCCGATCGAGCCGGCGTCGTGGGATAGTGCGGAACTGCAAGGCGTTCCGTACATTCTCGGGATCACGCATCCCACCGGCTTCCCGTTTTACGTGCTTGCCGGATACGTTTGGTCGCACGCGCTTGTGCTGGGATCGATTGCATGGCGAATGAATGCCATGAGCGGCGTCGCGATGGCCGTCGCGTCCGCGGCGGCCTATGGGGTCGCTCTCGAGTTCGGCGCGAGCGCACCGGTCGCGCTCCTGGCCACGCTGTGGTTTGCATTTACGCAAAACGTCTGGGTTCATGCGATACGCGCCGAAGCGCAGGATCTCGCGGTAGCCT
>JAFAOZ010000304.1 GCA_019247395.1 Vulcanimicrobiota bacterium
CCGCGGAGCATCGCGTCCCGGTGCTCATCTTGACCGCGCGCGACGGAGCGGCGGACGTCGTCGCGGGGCTCGATGCCGGCGCCGATGACTATCTGCGCAAACCGTTTGCGTTCGACGAGCTCGAGGCACGCTTGCGCTCGCTCTCGCGCCGCTCGCCAACGCTCAATGCGCCGGTGCTGCAAGTCGGCGATCTCGTCTTCGATGCGGAGAAGCGCGAAGCGCATCGCGGCAATCGTAACTTGAATCTCACCGCGAAGGAGGGGCTCTTCCTCGAAGTGCTGATGCGCAACCCCGGCCGTACGGTAACCCGAAGGATGCTCGAAGACCGGCTGTGGGATCGCGAAAGCGATCGCGGCTCCAACGTCCTCGACGTCTACGCGCGCCGGCTGCGCAAGAAACTTACCGAGAGCGGCGAGCCGCAACTGCTGCATACCCTGCGCGGCTTGGGCTACCGTTTGGAAGCGCCATGAGCATTCGTGCGCGCTTCACCGTAACGGTCGTCGCGATCACGGCCGTGACGGTCTTGCTCTTTGCGACGCTCTCGATCGTCGCGCTCGACCGCACGTTGCGCGCGGGTTTCGACGCGCGCCTGCACGGAGCGGCGCAAGCGGTCGCGGTGGAGGTGGACGTGCACGACGGGCGGTTATCGCTCGATTCCAACGACCTGCGCTCGATCGCCTTGCTGCATCCCGATACGACCTTTGCGCTCTACGGCAGCGATGGACGGATCGTCGCCGGGCAGGCGCCGCCGCAGCCGGGGACGACGTCGATCGCGACGTCCGAAATTCCGATCGTGCGCGACGGGCGCACGTACGGGCGCGTGATCGTCTGGCAATCCGATGCGTGGATCGGCGAGTTCGACCGTGACGCGGCGATCGTCTCGTTCGGAGTCGGGCTGCTGCTCATCGGTTTGGGTGCAGTCGTCTCGCGGCGCGTGGCGCAACGCGTGCTTGCACCGGCCGCGGAAATTGCGTCGCTCGCGGAGCGCATCGAAGCCTACGATCTCTCCACGCGTCTCGACGCCAACGCGCAGGACGAGCTCGGCAGGCTCTGCGCATCATTCGACCGCATGTTGGACCGGCTCGAATCTGCCTTCGCGCGCGAGCGCCGTTTCGTCGCCGACGCTTCGCACGAGTTGCGCGCGCCGTTGGCGGTCCTGCGCGCCGAGACCGAACTCGCGCTGCGCCGCGAGCGCGATCCGCAAGAATATCGCGAAGCGTTGCTCTCCATCGCAAGCGAAGCGGCGCGCTTGGAAGAGCTCGTGGACGAGCTGCTCGCTGCGGCCCGCGCTGAAGTGGATGCGCAGCAGCGTCAGACGCTCGATGCCGGCGAGCTGGTGCGGCTGTTAGGCGATCGAGTCAGGCCCGCCGCGGCAACTCGCGGAATCGCGGTGCGCGTGGACGCGCCGAGTCCAGCGCTCGCGCAAGCCGATCGCGCAACGCTCGAGCGGGCGCTGCTCGCGGTCGTACACAACGCGCTCCAATACGGCCGTAACGACGGCGTCGTTCGTTTGAGCGTAGGGCGAAACGGCGATGCGGTGCACATCGAGGTCGCTGACGACGGCCCCGGCTTCACTCCGGACGCGCTGGCGCACGCGACCGAACGTTTTTGGCGGGGCGATACGTCGCATCCGCGCGGCGGTACGGGTCTCGGCTTGGCGATTGCACGGACGATCGTCGAAGCCAACCGCGGCCGCTTGCATCTTTCGAACGGTGCGGCGGGCGGCGCCGTCGTCACGATCGAACTCGCGCCGTCGAACGTGGCGCAACAATGAAACTCGCCCGGTTCTCGATGAGCAACGCGCGAGCGATTGCCGTTCTCACCGTTGCGTTGGCTGCCGCCGGCGTTTGGGCGTACCTGCGGACGCCGGCGTCCATCTTTCCCGAGATGCGTTTTTCACGCGTGGACGTCGTCGCGGATGCCGGCGATTTGCCGCCCGAGCAAGTGCGCGCCGCCGTGACGCTGCCGCTCGAACGCGCCTTCCTCGGCCTGCCGGCGATGCAGCGCGTCAGTGCAACGTCATCGCAGGGAAGCTCCGAGCTGGCGGTGACGTTCGACCCGAGTACCCCCAGCGTCACCGATTTACAGTACGTCAACGCCGCGATCGCGCAAGCGCGCAGCGCTCTGCCGGCCGACACGGCAGTGCAGGCGTACGTCGTGACGCCGCAGACCGAGCCGGTGCTCTCGTACGGACTGACGTCGCCCGCGCTCTCGCAGACGCTCGTGCGCGAGTATGCGATGCGAACGCTCGTTCCGGCGCTGTACGGCGTGCCGGGGCTCGGACGAATTTTGGTCGTCGGCGGCGCGCAGCGCGAGTACCACGTGGATCTCGATTCGGCGGCGCTCGCCGCCGCGGGCTTATCGGCACAAGAGGTCGGCAACGCGATTGCCTCGGCAAACGATGTGACGGCGGTCGGTTTGGCGCAAGACGAATCGCAGCGCCGCGCCATTTTGGTGGATGCAGGCTTGCGCGACGCGTCGCAGCTCGCGCGCATCGTGGTGCCGACGCGCGGCGGCGGCCTTACCGTCGGGTCGCTCGGCAGCGTGCGGTTGGGCGTCGCTCCGCTGACCGATCAAATGTCGTACGACGCGACGCACGGCGTGGGCATTAGCTTTTACGCGCTCGCCGGCGCCGACAACGTGAAGATGGCGCAGACGATCAAAGCGCGGCTCGCCGGCATAGCGCTACCGGCCGGCATCGAAGCGCATCGTTACTGGGATGCGACCGACTTGATCGTCGCGTCGCAGAAGAGTCTGCGCGACGCGATCTTAGTGGGCGCACTGCTGGCGCTCGGAGTGATCTTCTTCTTCTTGCGCAATCTTCGTATGACGATCGTCGCGGCGCTGATCATTCCGGCCGCCATGGCCATCGCAATTCTGGCGATCTCGGCCGTGGGCGAGACGCTCAACATTATGAGCGTCGGCGGCCTCGCGGTCGCGGTCGGATTGATCATCGACGATGCGATCGTCGTCGTAGAGGGCATCGCGAGGACGCTGCACGATGTCCCCGACCTGCCGATTAGCGAAGCGATCGCCACGACGATGCAGCGGCTTATCCCGCCGATGACCGCATCAACGCTTGCGACGATCGTCGTTTTCATACCGCTGGCGCTGCTCAGCGGCGTCTCGGGCGCATTCTTCCGCGCGCTCGCGCTCACGCTCTCGTGCGCGCTGCTCGTTTCGCTCGGGCTGGCCTTCTTCGTTACGCCGCTGCTCTTCCGGTTGATCTTATCGCGGCGCACGCCGCACGAAGAGAACCCGTTCGTAGCGCAGGCGCTGAAACGCTACGGCCCGTTTCTGCATTGGGCAATCGCACGGCGCACGCCGGTCTACGGCCTTGCCGCGGCGGTGCTGGTCGTGACGCTCGCCCTGCTCGCGATGCTCCCAAGCGATTTTCTTCCGCGCCTCGACGAAGGGCAGTTCGAAATCGCGTATCGCATGCCGGTCGGCACGTCGCTGGCCGCGAGCGACGCCGCGGCAATGCGAATGGAACGCGCCGTTCTCGCCGATCCGGCGGTGCGAGCAGAGGGGCGGGTTACCGGAATCGACACGAATGGTTTCTCGCCGACTCCGGTCCGGGCCGGCATCATTCGCGTGCGGCTCAATCCGCTCGGGACGCGGCCACCCTACGAGAGCGTCGCGGAGCGGCTGCGCGCGTCGCTGAACGAGACCGTTCCGGCGGCGAGCTTGGATGTTCATCAGATCTTGGAAGATCTCATCAACGACGTCTCCGGCGCGCCGGCTCCGATCGAAATCGCGGTGAGCGGCGGCGATCAAGCGACCCTGGTGCAAGCCGCGACGCGCATTGCCGACGGAATCGCTTCGGTTCCCGGCGTTACCGACGTGTTCTCCGGCGTCAACCGCAGCGATCCGACCTTGCACGTGATTCCGAATCTCGCCGGGCTCGCGCGCAGCGGAACCGATACGACCGCACTGGCCGCCGGCATCGGCGCGGCCACGCAGGGACGCGTCGCGACGACCATCGCGCAGACGTCAATGACGGTTCCGGTGCGCGTTCGCGTCGCGGGCAGCAGCGATGCACTGCCGGACTTCATCGCAGTAGGCGGCTCCGGAATTCCGCTCTCGCAGTTGGCCAACACACGCGTGGATCGCACCGCAACCGACATTACCGAGGTCAACGGCGAGCGTACGCTGCTCGTGAGCGCGAACACCGCCGGCCGAAGTTTATCGGCGACGGTCGGCGACATCCGAGGCGCGATCGCGCGCGCCGGTTTACCGCCGGGCTATCGCGCGCAGATCCAAGGCGCCTATCAAGCGCAGCAGCAGTCGTTTCGCGAATTCGCCCTCGTCATCGCAATCGCAATCGCGCTCGTCTTCTTCGTCATGCTCGGGGCGTTTCGGTCGTTCCGTCAACCGCTGGTGATTCTGGCGGCCGTCCCGCTCGCGCCGATCGGCGTCGCCATCGCGCTGACATTGACGCGGACGACCTTCAACGTCGCGTCGTTCATGGGTTTGCTCCTGCTCGTCGGGCTCGTGGTCAAAAACGGAATTCTGCTGATCGATGCGGCGAACCGGCGACGCGCCGAGGGAATCGCATGCGAATCGGCGCTGGTGCTCGCCGGACGGGAGCGGCTGCGTCCGATTCTGATGACGACGCTCGCGGCGATCGGCGGCCTCTTGCCGTTGGCATTCGGAATCGGCGCCGGGGCGGCAATGGAACAACCGCTCGCGATCGCGGTCGTCGGCGGTCTTTCCACGGCAACCTTCTTTACGCTCGTGCTGATACCGGTGATGTATGCCGGCCTCTATGCGCGTGAAAGTGCGGCCGCGTGATTGCAATCATCGTTGCCGCGGCAGCGCTGCCGGTCTTCGCGAACCTCTCGCTCGCTGACGCGCAGCAGATGGGAACGGCGCGCAGCGTGGACGTTGTGACGGCGCGCGCAACCGTGCAGCAGCGGGAGGCGGACCTGGCGATTGCGCGCGGCACCGCGGTGCCGCATCTATTCGGCGAATACTCGCTCTCGCCGCAAGCCGGTCCGCTCGACACCGGCACCGTCGAGCAGCATTACTTTGCGGTCGGCGCCGGCGTGACGGTCAACGATTTTATTACGAGCTCGAGCAGCGTGCGCGTCGCGGCGGGCGAACTGCTGGCGGCGCAGCGCAACGCGGATGCGGCGCAGCTAAGCGCGCGCGAGAACGTCGCGCGGCTGTATTATGCCGCGCTGCAAGCCGTCGCGATGGAACGTTTCCGAGCGGAGTCGCTTGCGGGCGCGCAGCGCGATCGCGCCGCCGCCGAGCTGCGCGCGCGAAGCGGCGACGCTCCGGAACTTGACGTCGTGCGGGCGGATGTGACGGTCGCGCAAGCACATGCCGATCTGGCGCGCGCGGAGTCGGAACGGGCGAAAGCGATCGAGGCGCTCGCTTCGGCGACCGGGGTTGAGCCTGACCGGTTGAAAATGCTGAACGCTCCGGTCGGAACTCCGGCCGCACCGCCGGCCGCCGATAAGGCGATCGCACGCGCGTTGGCCTCGCGTCCAGAGCTCGCAGCGTTGATGGCGACGATTCAAGCCCGCGACGCAAACGTAACCAACGCGCGGCAATTGGGACTGCCCACGGCGACGGTGAGCGGCGGCTATCAGACGGGCGTGGATACCGGGATTCCGGTGCAGGGTCCGCAAGTCGCGGCGCGTCTCGACGTGCCGCTGTCATCGGGAACGTCGGCACGCGTTGCTTCGGCGCGCGCGCAACTCGACGCCGCGTATGCGGCTCTCGCCGATCAGCAGCGCAAGATTGCACTCGAAGTTTCGGCTGCGCTGCACGACGTGCAGGCCGAAGCCGCCGCGGCCGACGCCGCGGATCGCGCACGCGACGAAGCGCGCCGCGCGCTGCAGTCGGTCGAGATCGGCTATCGCGAAGGCGCGAGCTCGAGCCTGGATGTTGCCGACGCACGCCGCACCTACGCGCAAGCCTCCGCCGACGCGCTCGTTGCGGAGTA
>JAFAOZ010000022.1 GCA_019247395.1 Vulcanimicrobiota bacterium
GTGCTGCACGCCTTTAACGGCGGGCGCGATGGCGCGTACCCATACTACGGTTTGCTGCGCGATTCTCAGGGAGATCTTCTCGGAACGACCGCCGCCGGCGGGATTTCAGGTCAGGGCGTCGTTTTTAGAGTGAAGCCGTAGCGAATCTGCAAATCCTCGGCATCGAGCGAGCAGCCGCGCAGAGGCGCGTCGCGGTCGCGGCCGATTAAGCGTAAGCCATCGGCAGTCATCGTGCCGAGGTCTTCCGTTTGGATGGCGATGCACGACGAGCGGTTTGCGAGGTCCACGTGGAGCAGCGAACCGATCGTGCCGTTCGGAAGCGTGGCTCGGTCGGGACCGACGACGCGCGTGCGCAACCAGGGCGGACCGGCAAAGTCACTGCCGGCGCGCGCGTAATACTGCGATGAGAGCTCGCACATGCCGTACTCGGAAATAATGGCTTCGCGCGATATGCCGAGAGCATCGCTGAGCCGCGCATACAGCTCGGTGCGTTCCACCATCCGCGACCGGCCTTTAAAACCGCCGGTCTCCATGATGCGCGAGCCGGGAGCGAGTCTCAATTTCAAGCCACGCGATTGCATTGCGTCGAGTACGTGCACGAGTGCGAATGCCGTCGCTGCGATGCAAACCGGCCGGCTCTTTGAGACGGCATCGGAGATATCGGAGATGAAATCGTCGATCAAAAGGTCATCGCCGCGAAGATACCAGCCGGTCTTTTCGTCGCCGCGTAGCGTGCTCACCCGCGCCATCATGTAGCCGAGCGAGGAGTGCGGACGTTCCTGCGGATTCGGCACGAGATTGAAATATCGCAGCCGCGCGCCCTCGCTCAAAACAAAACGATCAAATCCGGCGAGGAGTGCTGCATCGTAGATCGCGGGGGTCTGCAGGTAGTGCCGGCCCGGCGCGCCGAGCGTCGTTCCGCTCGTTTCGAAGACGAGCGCGGCCTCGGCGGGATCGAATGTGGTTAGCGCCGCTTCTTTGAATGCCGCGGCGGGCACGCCCGGTATTCCCTCCCAGGAACTCGGCGACGTTTTCCCAAGCCGCTCGCAGTAGCGGCGATAAGGCTCGTTATAACGCAGCTGATAATCGAAGAGCCGCAGCGCGAGATCGTTAAAGTCACGATCCGGCAGCGGCTCCCCCGTTTGGTGCCAGCGCTCGATAACGCGAAGAATCTCGGAGTCGAGCTCCTCCTTCGACACGGGCCCTACGGGCCCGGCTCAGGATGACACATAAGGATTACCGGACTAATTCGATTCGCGAGAGCTCCGCAGCGTCGCCGTTGCGGACGCGCGTCTTGGTGATGCGGGTATACCCCCCGGTTCGGCCTTTGAACGACGGGGCGATCTGTTCGACGAGCTTTTTGACGACGTCCGGCTCGGTGATATATTCGGCAAGCTGCCGGCGTGCGGCGAGATCGCCGGCCATCGCCGTCGTGATGAGTCGCTCGGCAACGCGGCTGATTTCCTTCGCCTTTGCCGACGTCGTTTCGATCTTCTCGTGCTTGAAGAGCGACGTCGCGAGATTGCGCAACAGCGCCTTGCGGTGGCCGTCGGTCCGGGAAAGCCGTTTGTAGGCAATCGAATGCGGCATATCGTTGTTTCGCGCTACGCGAGGCGCAGCGACAGCCCCCTCTCTGAAAGCACCTGTTTGATTTCGTCGAGCGATTTCTTACCGAAGTTGCGCATCTTCATGATTTCGTCCTCGGTCAGATCGAGGAGCTCCGAGACTTTCGAGATGCCTGCCCGCTTCAGACAGTTGAACGAGCGCACCGAAAGATTGAGCGTCTCGACCGGAATATCCCATTCGTTCGGCGGCGTCTCGGGCAGCGGCTCCGAGCGGTTCGTGAACGATACGAAGAGATCGAGCTCTTCTTGCATGATGGTCGCAGCGGTCGAGAGCGCCTCGTCCGGTGTAATCGAGCCGTTCGTTTCGACTTCGACCGTCAAACGATCGTAGTCGACGCTCTGTCCAACACGCGTATCGTCAACGGTGAAGTTCACTTTGCGGATCGGCGAGAAGATCGAATCGAGCGGAATGAGCCCGATCATGTGCTCGACGTTACGCTGACGGTCGGCCATGACGTAGCCGCGTCCTTGCTCGACGCCGATCTCCATCGTCAGCTTCGCGTCTTTGGACGAAAGCGTACACAGGCGATAGTTGGGATCGAGCACTTCGACGTCGGCATCGGGAACGATATCGGCGGCGGTGACGTCGCGCGCGCCGCTCACCGAGAGCGTCAAGACCTTCGGCTCGTCGCTGTTGAGCTTAACTGGCAGGCCTTTGAGATTGAGCATCAGCGCAATCGTGTCTTCGGCCATGCCCGGGATCGTGGAGAACTCGTGCAGCACGCCGTCGATCTTCATGTACGTGACGGCGGCTCCCGGAATCGAGCTCAGCAGCACGCGCCGAAGGGCGTTGCCGAGCGTGATGCCAAAGCCGCGCTCGAGCGGCTCGATTACGAACTTGGCGTAGTTATCGCGGCGCTCGCGAACTTCGATGGTCGCCCCTACGGGCGTTTCCAACATGGTGGTCATCTGGTGTCGTTTATCCTTTATTGCTACTTACGTTATCCGCCCTCGGCACCGTGCCGAGAACGATCGTACGCCTAGTAGCGGAGTAATGGTTTTTGTCCTCGCCACAATCCGGCTCAGACACATTCCTCGCGCCACCTCCTGTGGCGCTCCTATCGACTGTCTCGCGCCTCTCGCAATCCTGCTGCGGCGCTCGGTCAGACGGTCCTCGCCGGAATGTGGCGAGAACAAAAAGTTTAAGTTAGCGTGAATAGTACTCCACGATGAGCTGCTCGTCGACGGGCGTGTCGATTTGCTCGCGCGGAGGAAGTTGCAAAACTTTAGCCGTCTTCTCTTCGTCGTTCCACTCGAGCCACTCGGGCGGACGCCGGCTCTGCGCTACTTCGAGATTCGATTCGAAGACCGGAGACTTCATACTGCCCGGCGCGATCGAGATGACGTCACCCGCGCGAACGACGTACGACGGAATGTTGACGATACGGCCGTTGACGCGGAAGTGCCGGTGCGTGACGAGCTGTCGCGCTTGCGCGCGGCTCGTGGCGAGATTGAGACGGTAGACGACGTTGTCGAGACGGCGTTCCAACAGCTGCAGAAACGTGCGCCCGGTTTGACCCGGTACGCGCGCGGCCTCGCGGAAGTAGTTTTCGAATTGCGTCTCGTGCACGCCGTAATAGCGGCGCATCTTCTGCTTCTCGCGAAGCTGGCGGCCGTACTCCGAAACCTTGGTGCGGCCTTTCCCAGTCGTCTTCTGGCCGGGAGCCGTACCGCGCCGCTCGACGGCACAGTTGCGAGAGAGGCAGCGATCGCCTTTGAGAAAGAGCTTGATCTTTTCCCCGGTTTTGCTGGCCGCGGTCTCGCGGCGGCAGAGCCGGCAGACCGGTCCAATATAGCGCGACATGCTCTACCTAGACCCGTCGCCGCTTCGGCGGGCGGCAGCCGTTGTGCGGAATCGGCGTCACGTCCTTGATCATCGTGATCTCCAGGCCGGCGGCTTGGAGCGAGCGGATTGCCGCTTCGCGTCCAGCGCCCGGACCTTTGACCAGGACCTCGGTGGACTTCATGCCGTGTTCCATCGCCTTGCGCGCGGCGGCCTCCGCCGCCATCTGGGCGGCGAACGGCGTCGACTTCTTCGAGCCCTTGAAGCCCAGATTTCCGGCCGAAGCCCATGAGATGACCCCGCCGTGGGGGTCGCTGATGGTCACGATCGTGTTGTTGAAGGAAGCGTGGACGTGAGCCACGCCCGCCTGAACGTTCTTGACCTCGCGTTTACGCCGCGATTTGGTCTGCTTCTTAGCCGCCAAAGTCTCTCCGCGCTAAAAGTGAAAAGTATGCCGGAGCCCGCAGGGCACCAAGAAGGTATCTTACCCGGAGAGCGGGGTGAAAGGCAAGGGGCCCGGCTTTCGCCGAGCCCCTCCCTTCGAGTCCGCGCCTAGCGGCGCTTAGCTCAGGATGACAGAGACGGCAGCCCTAGGGATATAAGAACTTGATCCCAAGACCTGCGAACGGGCCGTTGTACGTCCGGTTGATCGGCGCGTTCTGTTTGTTCGTCCAGGTCTCGCCGCGCCAGCCGGCCTCGAGAAAGACCGGGAAGTTCGGCATCGAGAACGTGAGGCCGCCCTGGTACTTCAAGAGATTGTACTGAAGCGGCAGGCTGATCGTATGGAAGCCGGTTGCCGGGTACTGGTTCGGAACCTGCACCGACGCGTTTCCGTTGATCTGCGGATAGTAGAAGATGTCGCCGAAAAACGCGAGTTCGTGGCTAAGATCCGGCAGCTTGGTGGCGCCGAAGCCGACGCCGTTCATGGTCGGGTAGCCGTAGTTGTTATTGAGCCAGATGTAGCTGCCCGCGACGTAGACGTCCCACTTGGCAATTCCGATTCCAAGGCGAGCGTCGCTCTCTTGATCGTATAAGCCGTTCGTTTGCGCCACTGGAGCGCTGCCGTTGTGCCCGATAACCGTCACGTAGCAGTTTGCCTGCGGTACGCTGTTGATCGTCGTGCAGTTGTGCGGATACGGCCAGTGGACGAAATCGGCTCCCAGCATGAGCCCGACACCACCGAAGTTGAACGTGCCGGCGCCATGCACGGCGTATCCGCCGTTGCCGCCATTGGAGTGGTCACCTGCGTTGAATTCGTTATAAACGCTCGGTGAGAAGATATAGTCGCCCGCCACGTAGAGTTCATTGTTCAACGGCCTCGGCGATGGCGGCGGCGGCGGCGGGGGCGGCGGGGGCGGCGGGGGCGATGCCGCGCTCGGCGGCGGCGTCGCGGGGATATACCGCACGACGACCAGACGCCGGTCCGGAACCCATTGCACGTAGGCGCCCATGCCTTCGGAAATCACGCGGACCGGCACGAGGACGTTGCCCTGATAAACGATGGGCGGAACGTCGAGCGGTCGCGTTTCGCCATTGATCACGACCTCCGGCTTACCGACAGTCACTTTGACCTCGGCGCCGGGTTTCGAAACCGTGGCTGTTTGGCTGCCCGCGTCCCATGCTACGGTCGCACCCATTTGCTCGAACATCGAGCGCAGCGGGATCAAGATGGTCCCGCCTTTGACGAGTGCGGCCAGCACACGCCCTTGTTTGAGGACGTCGGGCCTTGAGTAAACGTGGTGATCGTTATAGAGGATAGGTATCTGGCCGGACGGCGGCGATCCAAAATCCGCCGGCGGCGGCGCTCCACCTTGCGCGACGCTGTTCCCAGTGTTTCCTTGCGCCGCGATTGACGGAGCGGCCAACGCAGTGAGCCCGCAGAGTGTCATGACCACTGCGAGTACTCCGGTGCTCAGTCGTTTCACGAGTGCCTCCTTAAAATTAAAAACTCCGATGCCCCCGCGCGGGTGCACCCTGCGAGGGCCGTGTACACGAGCGTCCGCTTGATGCGCAGGTGCCCGCGCAGACACACGTTACTCGATTTTCCCCATCGTAGCAACCGTATAAACAAAAGAAGGGCGCGGCCACCAGCCGAGCCCTTCTCTAGTTGAACGCGATTACGGGTATAGGAACTTCAGGCCGAGGCCTGCGAAACCGCCGTTGTACGTGCGGTTGATCGGCGCGTTTTCCTTATTCGTCCAGCTGTCGCCCATCCAACCCGCCTCGATAAAGATTGGGAACGTTCCGAATGAGTACGTTACGCCAACTTGATACTTGAGCAGGTTGTACTGCAGCGGCAAGGATGAAGTGTGAAAACCGGTGTTCGGATATCCGTTCGGTAGCGAGATGACCGCCGTGCCGTTGATGCTCGGATAGTACCAAACGCTGCCGAAATACGAGAAGGAGTTATTGAGGTCCGGCAGCTTCTCACCGCCGAATCCAACGCCGTCCAGATTCGGATAGCCGTAGTTGTTCTGCACCCAGATATATCCGACGCCGATGTAGATCCGCGGCTGTAAGACGCGCACGGCAAAACGAGCGTCGAGGCTTTGATCGGAGAGACCGGTGATCTCCGGAACCGCCGAACTTCCATTCCCGCCGATAACCGTTACATAGCAGTTTGCCTGCGGCACGCTATTGACGGTGGTGCAGTTGTGCGGATAATTCCAGTGCTCGTACGAGCCTTCCAGCATAAATGGAATGCTGCCGAGGCTGAACTCGCCACCGCCGCGCGCGGCGTATCCGCCGTTACCGCCGTTGCTGTGGCTTCCAGGATTGAACTCGTTATACACCGTCGGTGAGAAGATATAATCGCCGACCGCGAACGCTTCGCCGAGCAACGGCTTGGGTGTTGGCGGCGGCGGCGGCGGGGGCGGAGGCGGCGGCGGAGGAGCTGCCGACGGCGGCGGCGTCGCCGGAATATACCGAACGACGACCAGACG
>JAFAOZ010000049.1 GCA_019247395.1 Vulcanimicrobiota bacterium
CGCCGGCGCAATCGATGACGGTAGCCTGCGTTTGGGGTTTCCGCCGTTTGTGTAGTTGAAAAAGTCTTCCTCGCTAGGACAGTTCAGGTTGCCGGCGACGACGGCGTTTCCCGGGCGTGCCGTCCCCGTGACGAACGGCTGAACGGCCACCATCCAGTCGTAATTCGGATAGCAATCATCCGTGAGATGCGTCTCGCGGACGACGGTAACCGCAGAGCCGGATACCGTTACGCGGTAAATCATCGTCGTATAGCCGTACTGGTAGTTTTGATCCGTGACGGCGATATAGGAGCCGTCCCAGGCAACGCTGCCGGGGAAGCCGACGTTCGGTCCCGAGAGCAGCGTGAATTTGCTCTGCTTTACGGGAAGTTCGGCAAAATAGTTTGCACCTGAATAATCCGTCGCTTGGACGAAGAGGTTTCCCTTGGGATCGTAACCCGGCGGCCAGAAATGGAAGAGCCTGGGGTCGGTGTAGTTACTTTGGGATCCGCGCAGGCCGCCGGTAAATACGACGATGCCGCCGGTGCCGCTGCCACTGCTGTTAAAATTTGCAACCGCAACGTTACCCGTCTTAGGGTCTACCGAACAACCGATCGGGTAGCCGTAATCGTCGACCGCGGTGTCGATCGGCGTTACGCCGCCATGCGCGTACTCGTAGATTTCGGCAGTCGTATTGTCGACGATATAAACGTCGCCGGACGCATCGGTGCACTGGCCGTACGGGAAGCTTAAGCCGGTGATCTGTCCGTAGAGTTTGCCGGTCTTGACACGATAGTTATAAATGTCGATCGTGCCGCTCGACGCATCGGAGACGTAGAGTAGCCACTGTCTATCGGCGTCAGGCCGGATCCAAGAATGCCGGCGGGGCACGTGCTGCACGGGTGCAAACCCCATAGCATTGGTAAGCTCGATTTCGTGCGCGTTTGGCGGCACGCCGGCCGCCGAAGGCGTTGCGCCTCCGCATGCCGTTAAGAGTGCGGCGGCGAGCGCGCCGAGCAGGCAGCGAACCATCATTTTCGTTTCTTCTCCTTCGGGGTGACGCATGTGCCGGTCGCGCGACAGACCACAACCGGCGGATCGAGCACTTCGGCGGCGCTCTCGCCGAGCTCGGGCCGAGCGGCGATGACTTTGCGCGCTTCGAACTCCATGCGGCGCGAGCTCTTGCCGATCTGCACGATGCGGCCCTCCGCTTCGATGTAGTCGCCGGCGTACGTCGGCGCGAGAAAACGCACCTCATCGTAGGCCGCGAAGAGTCCCTCATCGCCGTCCAATCGAACGAGCAGCTCCGTCGCGACGTCGCCGAAGAGCGCTAAGATGCGTGCGCCATCGACAAGGTTGCCGCCGTAATGCGCATCGTGCGCGCTCATGCGGAGGCGCATCATTGCGCTCGTGGGCGCGCGTTCTAGGCCTTCGCCAGCTGCCATAGTTCCTCGAGCTCCTCGGCGTTCAAGTCGGAGAGGCTCTTCCCCCCAGCGGCCGCGCGCTCTTCCATGAAGGCAAAGCGGCGGTAAAACTTTTCGTTGGCTTCGCGCATCGCGGTCTCCGCGTCGATTCCGAGCGCGCGCGCCAAGTTGACCAGCGTGAAGAAGACGTCGCCCAGCTCTTCACGCACGTGCGAATCGTCTTGTTTGGCGCGACGGGCCTCGGCCAGCTCGCGCAGCTCCTCGGTGAGCTTGTCGAGAATTCCGTACACGTCGGGCCAATCGAATCCGACGCGCGCAGCTTTCTCCTGCATCCGTTGCCCGCGCTGCAGTGCGCCGAGATGCTTCGGAATGCCGTCGAGGCGGCTGCGTCGCGCACGCCCGGTCTTTTCGAGTGCCTTGAGCCGTTCCCAGTTGCGCCACTGCGCGTCGACGTCTTCGATCACCGCGTCGCCGAAGACGTGCGGGTGCCGTCGGACCATTTTGTTTGAGAGTGCGTCGATGACGTCGGCGATGCTGAACTTGCCCGTCTCCGTCGCGAGCTGCGCGTGAAAGACGACCTGCAATAAGAGATCTCCCAGCTCTTCGCAGAGCCCGTCCAGATGTGAAATTTCGATCGCGTCGACGACCTCGAACGTTTCCTCGATGAGATACGGAATCAACGTGCGATGGGTCTGCTCCCGGTCCCATGGGCAACCCATTCGCAAGCGCGCCATAATCTCGACCAAGTCGTCCCACGAGTAGTGCGCGGACTGCGGCGGCAATGGAACGAGCGGCATGGCAATGGATGCCGAGAGCGTCGCTCGTGGAACCCCGGGAATGATTTCGGTAGCGACCCTTCGCGCTTCGAGCGCGCGCAGCAAGAGCGGAAGCCCCGGAAAATCCGAGAGCGGGTTTCCGAGGACTCCGAGTCCAAGCGCGCCGCCGGAATCGCTCCGCGCGATGCCATCGGCAAAACGTTCGATCTCGGGAGCGCTTCCGCGCATCACGAGTGCGTCATCGTTGACGAAGCCGCGTTCGAGTTGCACGCCGTTACGTTCGAGATAGCGTGCGAGCTCGGGGGGCGCCTGTAAAAGGACGGCCTTACCGATCGCGCGCAGCGCGTCAAGGGCGCCGAGGGTCAAGAGTGCCGGATCGCCCGGACCCAGACCCGCGATGCGAACCAGCACTCAGCGAACTTCGGGGAAGCCAATGGCTTCCCCATTGTTCTGTTTCGAGGGGCTTGGCCCGAGCGGAGACGAGAGGACTACTTCGTCTTCGTCGGTGCCGGAGAACCGGCAGCGTTGCCGGCCGGAGCGGCCGCCGGCGGCGGCGGGGGTACCGGCGTCGCGAAGAGCGTCGCGAACTGCTGATCGTTCACGACGATATTCGCCTTTTGCTGCAGCCCTTGGATGAAGGGTTGAATCAGCGGCGCTTCTTGTTGCTGACGCAACGTATCCGTGATTTGCGGCGTCGCGGCGGCGAGCGTTGCCTTCTGCCCCGGCGTGCGCGACTCGACTTGGATGATGTGATAGCCGAACGGCGACTTAATCGGCGGACTGATCTGGCCGATCGGGCCGGTGAACGCGTACTTGTCAAACGCCGGCACCATCTGGCCACGCCGGAACGCGCCGAGTTCGCCGCCCTTATCCTTCGTGCCGGGATCCGTCGAATATTTCTTTGCCAGCTCGGCAAAGTTTTGCGGATTCGCCTTGAGCTGCGCTTCGATCTGATTCGCGAGCGCCAGCGTCGGAACGAGGATATGACGGGCCGTTACTTCTTCCGGTTTATCGAACGAGGCGCGGTTCTTATTGAAGTAATCTTTGATTTGAGCCGGGGTGATGTTCACGTCTTTGGTAAGCGCCTTATCGAGAATGACCTGCTCGCGCAATGCGGAGCGGACGTCGGCCTCGCTTAGACCGCGCGATTTGAGCATCTCGTCCCACGAACCGCTTGGGAAGTTCGCTTTGATCTGATTCTCACGCGCGTCGATTTCGGCATCGGTGACGGTGATGTTATTATTCTTGGCGTACTGCTCGATCAGCGTCTCTTGGACGAGCTGCTGCAGCACCTGCTTGCCCATTGGGCTCGATTCCAAGCGGGCGTTGAAGGTGTCGCGGCTGATCGGTTGGCCGTTCACCGTCGCGACCGCGCCGCCACCCGAGCATGCCGCGAGGGTCATGCCCATGAGAAGACCGGCGAGGCCCACGGTGATGCGTTGGGCTTTCGACATTGTTGCTCCGTATAGGTCGGTTGGAGTGCGTAGTAAGCGGGGCCCGAGGGCCCCGCATCACGGCGCCCTGGTTCGCGCGCGATGGGTGAGCTCCTTTCGGGCCAAGCTGGAGCCTAGACGGCTTCGAGGAGCTTCCTTAAAAGGGGCATCCATGCGCCTGAGGCCGGAAGATCGACGAGAATCCGTCCGTCGCCGAAGCGAAAGCGATTTTTGGTGAGCGACTGGAACTTCGGGACGGCGGCCGCGTCCAGCTGGAATCCGGCGCCCACCCCAAGCGTCAACCGCCGCTCGTCGACCACGACCCGCGTCACGCGCTTTTGGAGCGCGATCGCGCGCAGCTTCGTGAGTTCCACTAAGTTCGTGAGGGGCTTCGGGAAGGCGCCGAAGCGGTCGCGCACGCCGGCCGCAATCTCGTCCACCTCGCCCTCCGAGCGCGCCTTGGCAAGCTGCTGATAGACGGCGATCTTCTGCGAGACTTGCGCGATGTAATCGTTGGGAATAAACGCGTCGATCTTGACGTCGATGACCGCTTCGCGCCGGTCCTCGAGCGCTTCGGGTGCGCCGCGGCGCTGCGCGATCGCCTCGGCGAGCAGCTCGCAGTAGGCATCGAATCCGACCGAAGCGATAAAGCCGGACTGGGCGGCTCCGAGCAAGTTTCCCGCACCGCGGATTTCGAGGTCGCGCATGGCGATCTGCAGACCCGAGCCGAGGTGCGCGAATTCGCGAATCGCTTCGAGCCGCGCTTTAGCCTCATCCGTGAGCGCTTTATGCCCTTGGTAGAGCAGGTAGCAGTACGCCTGATGATTCGATCGCCCCACGCGGCCGCGCAGCTGATAGAGCTGGGCGA
The DNA here is from genome assembly GCA_019247395.1 of Vulcanimicrobiota bacterium. Lineage (GTDB taxonomy): Bacteria > Vulcanimicrobiota > Vulcanimicrobiia > Vulcanimicrobiales > Vulcanimicrobiaceae > Cybelea. The sequence continues at coordinate 4,481 of JAFAOZ010000049.1, forward strand.
GACCGAAGCGGTCGGCATCGTCGACGATCATCGTATTGACGTTGGGAATGTCGATGCCGTTCTCGATGATCGTCGTTGCGATGAGCACGTCGAGCTCACCCTCGATGAAGCGCTGCATGATCGGCTCCAGCTCGGCGTCGCGCATTTGCCCGTGTCCGACGCCGATGCGTGCGCGCGGCACCAGCTGCTCGAGCGCGTTGCGCACGGCATAGATCGATTCGATCCGATTATGAAGGTAGTAGACTTGACCGCCGCGGTCGAGCTCCGCATCGATCGCACGCTGCACCACCGCATCGCTGGACGGAACGACGACGGTCTTGATCGACATGCGGTTCTTCGGCGGCGTTTGAATCAGCGACAGGTCGCGAACTCCCATGAGCGACATGTGGAGCGTGCGCGGAATCGGGGTCGCGGACAGCGTGAGCACGTCGACGCTGGCGCGGTATTCCTTCAACCGTTCCTTGTGCATGACGCCGAAGCGCTGCTCTTCGTCGATCACGATCAAACCGAGATCGGCGAACGCGACGTCCTTCTGAAGAAGGCGGTGCGTCCCGATGACGAGGTCGACTTTGCCCTCGGCAAGGTCGCGCAGTATGATTCGTTGCTCGGCCTTGGGCGTAAAGCGTGAGAGCATCTCCACGCGCACGGGAAAGGCGCCGAAGCGCGCGCTGAAGTTTCGGTAATGCTGGTCGGCGAGCAGCGTCGTCGGCACCAGCACTGCAACTTGCTTCTTGTCGCAGATCGCCTTGAATGCCGCCCGCATTGCGACTTCAGTCTTGCCGTAACCCACGTCGCCGCAGACGAGACGATCCATCGGCCGGCCCGACTCCATATCGGATTTCGTCGCGTCGATCGCTTTTTGCTGATCGACCGTCGGTTCGTACGGAAAGGCTTCCTCCATTTCGGTTTGCCACGTCGTGTCCGGACCGAACGGATAACCCCGCGACATCTCGCGTTCTGCGTAGAGTGCGACCAGCTGGTCGGCGATCTTTTCGAGCGCTTCCGAAACGCGTGACTTGGTGCGAGCCCAGTCCGCGCCGCCCATCTTGGAAAGCCGCGGCGTCGCGCCTTCGGCCGCAGAGTATTTTGCGACCTGATGCATCTGCGTGACCGGAACCAGCATCCGGTCGCTGCCGGCATAGTGCAGATCGAGATAATCTTGGGTCGCGCCGAGGATTGTTTCGGCTCGCAAGCCCATGTACTGACCGATGCCGTGCACGGCGTGCACCACGTAGTCGCCGACGCGCAGATCGGCGAGCGTAACCGGCACGCCCTCTTTGAGCGCGCGCATCTTGACGCGTTTTGCGGGTGCCCCGAAGATTTCGCGGTCGCCGAGCACCCGCAGGTGCAGCGCGGGAATGCTGAAGCCTGCTTCGATCGAGCCCTGGTCGACGAAGACTCCGCCTCGCTCGCGGGAGCCGACTTCGATGCCTGCCGCGCGCAGCAGATCGACGGTGCGCGACACGGCGGCGCTGACGACGTAAACGCTCTCGCCGCTGCCGCTCCATTCGCGCATGGCTTCCGAAAACAGCGCTATTTGACGGTTGAAGTGTTCGACGGGACGCGACTCCATCACGAACGACTCGATCGCGGCCGGAGTCCACTCCGGCGTTCCACCGGCCTCTATTGCACCGGGGAGAAGCAGCGTTGCGTGCGCGGCGATCGGTTCCCGCAACTCTCGCAACTCGATTGGTTCCACAGCGGGCTCGCTCGGCGACGCTTCATCCATCGCGCCGTCCGCGAGCAGCGTGTGGCGTTCGCGTGCGCGTTCGTCATCGAGCGCGCCCGCGACGGCGGCGATTTTTGCCGGCTCTTCCAGTACGATTGCTGCATCGCGCGGGAGATAGTCGAAAATGCTCGTGCCGTCGTCCAATCGATCGGCCCACGGGGCCACGTCGAGCCTCTCGACCGCGGCGCTGCTGCGCTGCGACTCGATGTCGAAGCTTCGCATGGACTCGATTGCGTCGCCGAAGAACTCGATTCGCACCGGCGTTTCGGAGGTCGCAGCGAATAGGTCGATGATCCCGCCGCGAACCGCATATTCCCCAACTGCGCTTACGACGTCGTTGCGGGCATAGCCGAGCTCGAAAAGGCGCCGTTGGAGTGCCTCGAAACCCGGCTCCTCGCCGGTGCGAAGCGCGAAGCGCAGGCGTGCGAATTCGGCATGCGGCATGAACCGCTGGCGTACGGCGGCGATCGGAGCCAGCACGATGCGCGGCGCGGAGTCGGCGAGATCGGAGAGCAGCGTGATTCGTGCGCTTCGCTCCGACGGGCTTTCAATCGCGCCGATTGCCTCTTCACGCGAGCGCAGCAGCGCGATGCGGTCGCTGTGGTCGCTCAGATAATAGAGCAGGTCGGCGAAAGCGCGCTCGGCCGCGTCAGGCGTCGCGACGGCGACGAAGAGCGTACCGCCGAGCGAGCGCTGCAACGACGCGTAGAGCGGAGCACGCGCGGCTGCAATGGTCTCGTGCAGCGCGTAGCCGCCCGGCTTGCGCTCCAAGCGTCGCAGCGCACGCATTCGCTCGAGTACGCCTTGCCAAGCGTGGTTCGACTCGATGGCATCGAGAAGAAGATCGGGAACGCGCGCAACGGCTGGCGGGGCAAACGTCTGGGCAGTCATACGAGTCGCTCATTATACTCGCGAACCGCGCGGAGCGGTAACAAGGCGGCAAGCGGCAGCGACGCGACGATCGACAGCGCTACCGAAACGGGCGCTCCCAGGGCGCCCACCGCGTCGGGGACGTACCGTAATGCGGAGGTAAGCGAGAGCGCGATCGCTACGCCGGCGACTCGCGAGCGAAGCGAGATCGCCGCCAGGGCGATCAACCAGACCGCGTACCAGGGATACGGATTCGGAATCAGGCTCCACGCCGCAATCCCGAGCCAAATCAAGCCGTCGTTGTCGCATCTGCGCAGCAAATGCATGCCGCGGGCCGCGATGATTGCCGCAATTCCGAGCGCGGCGGCAAGCGCGAACGGTGCTCCGAGGGGCGCGAACGCGCCTTGAAGCGAGACGGACGGCGCATAGTGACCGTGTGCCGCGAGATGGCCGGCGATTCCGGAGAGCAGCGGAATCGAGACTGCCGTTGCAACGATCAGGCCGGCGGCGGCGCCGAGCGTCGCACGTCTTTCGAGCAGTCCGTATCCGATCGCCGCCGCGGCTCCGGGAGCCTTGATCGTTGCGGAGAGGCCGATGACCGCTCCGCCGATTCCCGGCGCGCGCCGGGCGATTGCGAAACCGGCGAGCACGACGGCGAGCGCCAACGCGTCGTTATGCCCTTCGGCGGCCGACCAAATCGCGA
>JAFAOZ010000057.1 GCA_019247395.1 Vulcanimicrobiota bacterium
GGTCGACGATCGTCGCGAGATCCATGATTTCGTCTTCGCCATCGCGGGCCGCATTTGCGAGCAACGCGAGAAAGTTGACCAACGCCTCGGGCAGATAGCCCATCGCGCGGTAGAAGAGAATGCCGGTCGGATTCTTGCGTTTGCTCAGCTTGCTCTTGTCGGGGTTGCGCAACAGCGGCAAGTGCATCAGCTTGGGCGGCTCCCAGCCGAAGTAGCGATAGAGCAGCAAGTGCTTCGGCGCGCTGGAGACCCATTCTTCGCCGCGAAAGACATGCGTGATCCTCATCAGATGATCGTCGACCACGTTGGCGAGATGATAGGTCGGCATGCCGTCGGATTTGACGAGCACCTGCATGTCCACGCTCTTGTACTCAAACTCGATGGGTCCGCGGCGCAGATCTTCCACGATGCAGCTGCCTTCGTTGGGGACGACCATGCGAATGACGTACGGTTCGCCCGCAGCCTCGCGGCGCGCCACCTCTTCCGCGGAATAGGTTCTGCAGAGGCCGTCGTACCGCGACGGCTGACCCGCTGCCCGCTGCGCAACGCGCATCTCGTCGAGGCGCGCCGGCGTGCAGAAACATTTGAACGCGTGACCGCTCGCCAGCAGCTTCGCGGCATACTCGCGGTAAATTTCGGATCGTTCGCTTTGACGATATGGGCCGTGCGGTCCGCCGACGTCGGGGCCTTCATCCCAATCCAGTCCGCACCAGCGCAGCGTTTGCAGGATCACGCGCTCGCTCTCGGCGGTACTCCGTGCCTGATCGGTATCTTCGATGCGCAGAATGAACTCGCCGCCCGACTGGCGTGCGAAGCAGTAGTTGACCAGCGCGACATACGCCGTCCCCACGTGCGGATCGCCGGTCGGCGACGGCGCGACGCGCGTTCGAACCATCTCCATGGCTAACCTACTAACGCTCGCCGTTTACCGCATTCGCGTTCGACGAAGTCGATGATCTCCTGCAGCGGTGCGCCGGGCGTAAAGATCTCGCGCACGCCCAGCTCTTTGAGACGCCGTGCATCCTCCGCGGGGATCGTTCCGCCGCCGAAAAAGACGATGTCGCTCGCGTCTTGGCTGCGCAGCTGCTCGACGACGAGTGGAAAGAGCGTCATGTGCGCGCCGGAGAGAATCGAGAGCCCAATGCCGTCGGCATCTTCCTGAATCGCCGTCTGCACGATCTGCTCGGGTGCCTGGAAGAGGCCGGTATAGATCACTTCCATGCCGGCGTCCCGCAGCGCGCGGGCGATCACCTTCGCACCGCGATCGTGCCCGTCGAGCCCCGCTTTAGCGATGACGATGCGCAGCGGTCGGTCGGCCATGTTCGATTCCAAGAATGCCGTCGCGGCGGCGGCTCAAGTGCAAGGCTTCCTCGAGCTTGCGCACGACTCGGCTCAGCGTTCGGCGCATGCGGTAGATTTCGATGTCGCTTCGGCAGCGTATGCCGTGCTTGTGACGCATCAAAGTACCGCTCGCTCCGTGTAGCGCCCGTATACCGCGGCCATCGCCTCGACGATTTCGCCCTCGGTGCAGTAGGCGTTGACGCAATCGATCAAATGCGGCATCAGGTTGTCTTTCGGATCGCGGCATGCGGTTTGCAGACGCTCCAACGAGCGCGCGACCGCCCCGGCGTCGCGATTGGCCCGGACGTCCTGCACCGCACGCGCCTGCGCGCGTTCGGTCTCCTCGGTAATTCTGAGCAAGTCGATGGGCTCGGCTTCTTCGTGCGCGAACGCATTGACTCCCACGATGATGCGGTCGTGCGTTTCGATGGAACGTTGATATCGATAACTCGCCTCGGCGATCTCCCGCTGGAAGAAGCCGGCTTCGATGGCTTCGATGACGCCGCCGTATTCGGCGATCTGCTCGAAGTACGCTTCGGCTTGCCGCTCCATTTCGTCGGTCAGCGCCTCGACGAAATACGAGCCGCCGAGCGGATCGACGACGTTGGTGACGTTCGTCTCGTAGGCGAGCACTTGCTGCGTGCGCAGCGCGATCTCGACCGATTTTTCGGTGGGCAGCGCCAGCACTTCGTCCATCGAGTTCGTGTGCAGCGACTGCGTGCCGCCGAGCACCGCGGCCATGGCTTCGTACGCGACGCGGACGATGTTGTTCTCGGGCTGCTGCGCGGTGGCGCTGCATCCGGCGGTTTGCGTATGAAAGCGAAGCTGCCACGAACGCGGGTTCCGCGCGCCGTACTTTTCGCGCAGGTGTTTGCTCCAGATGCGCCGGGCCGCGCGGAACTTTGCGATCTCTTCGAAGAAGTCGATATGCGAGTTGAAGAAGAACGAAAGGCGCGGCGCGAACTCGTCAACGTCCATTCCGGCAGCCATGCAGGCTTCGACGTACGCAAAGCCGTCGGCGAGCGTGAAGGCGAGCTCCTGCGCCGCGGTCGATCCGGCCTCGCGAATGTGATAGCCGGAGATCGAGATGGTATTCCACTTCGGCATCTCGCGGGTGCAGAAGGCAATCATGTCCACGATGATGCGCATGTGTGGGCGAGGCGGAAATATCCACTCTTTTTGAGCGATGTACTCCTTCAGGATATCCGCCTGAATGGTTCCGCCGAGTTTGTCGCGCGAAATGCCCTTCTTTTCGGCCGCCGCCACGTATTGCGCGAGCGCGATGCAAGCGGGGCCGTTAATCGTCATCGAGGTGGTGATATCGCCCATGTCGATGCCGTCGAAGAGTATCTCCATGTCGGCAAGCGAGTCGATTGCAACGCCGCATTTGCCGACCTCGCCGCGCGCCTGCAGCGCGTCCGAGTCGTACCCCATGAGCGTCGGCATATCGAATGCCACGGAGAGTCCGTGCTGTCCGTGCTCGAGCAAAAAATGATACCGCGCGTTGGTCTGCGCGGCCGTGCCGAAACCGGCGAACTGCCGCATCGTCCACAACCGGTCGCGATAGCCGTTGGGATGGATCCCTCGGGTGTAGGGATACTCACCGGGCGACGGCAGTTCGAGACCCGCTACGTCGGCCGGCCCATAGACGGTCTTCAAAGGAACGTCGGAGATCGTGCGGTCCAATGCACCGGCGCCGGGGCCCTTGCGGGCCCAACGCTCGGCAGGCCGCTCGATTATTTTGGGCCGGTTTTGAGGTTCGCGGAGTGCCATAGGGGCGCAGGCTTTCGACGGGAGCGCCGCATTTTCCCCAAACTCAGCCGTCGAGGCCTAGCTGCGACACGATGCGATCGGCGGCCTCGTACGGGTCGAGACCGTTGCTGGGCTGCGCTTCGAGCACGCGATCCAGCCGCCGCTCCATGCGTCCGAGTGCAAGCTGACGCACTTGATGCGTGAAGGCATCGCGACGCCGCCGCTCGATTTCGCCGGTCTCATTGAGATAGATGCCGTGGCGCTCGATCGCCGCAACGAGTTCGTCGATGCCTTTGCCTTCCAGTGCTTGTGTTGCGACGAGTTCGGGTACCCATCCCGACCAGTGCTGCATCTCCATCATCGATCGAATTTCGCGGCGAAGCTGGTCGGCCATCGGGTGGTCGGCTTTGTTGACCACGAAGATATCCGCGATCTCCATGATGCCGGCTTTGAGTACCTGAATCGAGTCGCCGCTCCCCGGCTGAAGCGCAACGATCGTCGTCTGTGCAAGCTCCGCGATTGCGACTTCGCTCTGCCCGACGCCGACCGTTTCGATCAATACGAAATCGAAG
>JAFAOZ010000158.1 GCA_019247395.1 Vulcanimicrobiota bacterium
GGCCGATTGCTTGAGCCGCAAGCGCTTGAGGAACGTACAACGAACCGGCACCGCTTCCCGGGCCAGTGGGATCGAGATTGGGAAGAGCCGCCGGGTTCGACTGCAGCTGGCTTACCAGGCCGAAGAATCCGCTCTCGGTGAGGAATCCGCCATTGCCCTTGGTGTACGTTGCGGAGACGTACGCGGCGACCTGCGCAGCCGCAGCGGCGGGTACGCCGAGCGCCTGCATATCCGCGGCGAGTTTTGTCTGCGGAAAGTATTGCGGAATCGGCGCTTCGTTCGTGGCCGGATTGCCAAGGATGTCAGGCAAATTGCCGACGACGACTTTCGACCCGGCTTTCTCGAGCGTCGTAATGATGTTCTTGAGGTCCGCCGCGTACTGCTGCGGCGTATCGGTGATTGGCGATTGTCCGTTCGATCCGATGAACTTGAGGATGTCGTTTCCGCCGAGTATCACGATGGTCAGCTGCGGCTTGAGCGAGACCGCTGCACTCAGCGCCGTTACTCTGCCCGCGCCGAGCGTGCTCTGGAACTGTCCGAGGACCGGATAGAAGAAGTTGCTTTCCGAGTTGACGAGCTCTTGCAGTCCGCCCGAAGTCGGATCGCCGGGAATCGTGACGAAGCCGCAGCTTGGCGGGTTCGGCGGACCGGTGAGCGGCGCCGTCATCGTTGCCGCCTCGTGCATCGTCATGCCGGGGACGCCGAGATTCGCGATAGGCGCGGACGCCGAGAGACGTGTGAGCGGCCAGAGCGCCTGCGAGTATGCCTGTTGATTGAAGCCGTCGCAGCCGGAGTGCGTCGCGGCAAACGGCGGGCTGACGGCGGACGGCTTGATCTGTGCACCGAGTCCCGGCGCGGCGATCAGCGGGAGCGGCGAGTTCGCCGGATCGCCGAGCTTGGTGTCGAGGTTGTACTTAGCCGGATCCAGCGCGATGCCGTTCATTTGGGCGTACATCAGCGCGTAGAAGCTGTTCGTTTGCGTCGGCGTGACGGCGTTGCCCGGAAGTGCGGATATCGGGTTCGCCGTCAGCGTGCCCAGGACGCCGTCGCTTTGCTCGCCGGCCATCAAACTATCGCCGATGCCGACAAAGTTTTGCTGCGTGAGTCCGCCGCCGGGCGGCAAACTTGCGGTCGGGACGGGTGTCGGTGTTGTTCCGCCGTTACAACCCGCTAGGGCGAGCGTTGCCAGTAGTGCGATGCTGCCGATACGTTTTAGCATTGTCATCAACCCCGTCTTTTAGAACTGGATCACGCTCGGCGAGCCGATGCCGAACTGAATCTGAAGTTGCGTCGCTTTCAGGCCGCCCACTTGAGGAAGCGTGTTCGACGAGCACGGAAGGGCGAAGCAGTTGAGCTGCTTGACGCCGTACGGGCTGTAGTTGGTCGGGCCGCCGCTGTTCAGCACGAGCTGGATGAATCCGATCTTGCCGACTCCCTGCGAAATTCCCAGGAAATACGCGGGCAAATGCTGCGCGTAGAAGTCGGCCGGCAGATAATCGCGCGAGCTTTGCGGCTCGAAGAAGATGCGCATCGTCTTGGTCGGCGTGTATTCGAGATACAGAATCTGATAGAGCTGCGCGTGATTCTGCTGAGTGATGCCGGCCAGGTGGACGAGCCACGTCGGAGCGACCGTAAATGTTCCGAACATCTTGGGCGTCTTGAGGAACGGCAGCGTGACCGCGAGCGAGTAGTACTGCGCCGTGCGGGTGTGGATGTCGGTGTGCGGAACGCCGGTCGAGTCGACGAATCCGACGACGTCGCCGTTGCCGTTCGATGCGGCCACGTGCGACCAGCGCGAAACGTACGTCGGCGTGATCACGATCGGCAGCGAGCGTCCTTTGAAGTTCCCGAGCGTGAACAGCTTCTCGAAGTTTAAAAGGATGAAGCTGTCCTTGGTCGTGACGTCGATCGGCGGTTTGATGCCCGCGCATGTCGGCGAAGACGCGCCGCTAAGGTCTACGCAACTGGGATTCACGCCCGGCGTAATCGGAAAAGCCGAAGGCAGAAACAGCGGCACCTGGCCGCTGTTGAAGCCGACCGGATAGTGCTGAAGCTGATAGAAGTTGGCGACGAATCGCGTCGTCGGGTTGAACCCGTATCCGGCCACGATGTCGGTGCCGCCCGGAGGCCACGCTTTTCCGAACGAGCCGATGTTCCCGAAGGGATACGCAATCGACAGGTCGGCCGTGTACGTGAATCCGGTCGGCAGTCCGAGCGGCCGTGGACCGCCGACGGGCTGCTGCGTCACGGGAGGCACTTGCGCAACGCGATCGCCGCGTTTGGCTTGAGTGTTCTCCGCATTCTTGATTGCGGCGTTCGCGCCGGAAACTGCGCTGCCGAACATTCCCATGGGGTCCGCGAGCGCGGGCGCGCCGCCGATAACTGCCGCCAATGCCAATGCGGCGGAAGTACGAAGAAACGTACGAACCATAATGCTCTCCCGACGGGTAGTACTAAATTCGCCGTAGGCTATTAAATTTAATAC
>JAFAOZ010000248.1 GCA_019247395.1 Vulcanimicrobiota bacterium
AAGACGCCGCACGGGCCGCCTCCGACGATGCAGACGTCCGTAACGAGTGCTTGCGGCTCGTCGCTCATGCGACCAGATTGAGGAGTTTGCCGGGAACGTAAATGCGCTTACGAGGCTCCTTGCCGTCGAGATGCGATCGCACGTTCGGATCCGCGAGCGCGAGTGCGAGCGCTTCCTCCTCGGTAACGCCGGCTGGTGCCGGAATCCGCGCCCGAACCTTCCCGTTGATCTGCACGACGAGCGTAATCTCGTCGACCGTCAAGGCTCGCGTGTCGGGCTCGAGATAGCGCTCGAGGTGGACGGATGTTTTATTGCCGAGCCGTTCCCACAGCTCCTCGGCGATGTGCGGCGCGAACGGCGCGATGATAATCGGCAGCGTCCGCACAGCATACTGTAGCGCCGGCGACGGTGCTTGTGACGATGCGGCGGTCATGAGGTTCACCAGCTCGTCCAGTTTCGCAATCGTCGTGTTGTAATGAAAGCGACGCGTCATCGTCTCGTCGACTGCCGACTTCGCGACGAGGTTCACCGCTCGCAAGAGTGCTTTATCGGAGTCGTCTTGTGCGTCGGGCGCGATTGCGTCGCTAGCCGGGACACCGAAGTGCGGTTCGCAGGCGCGCCAGATGCGATTGAGCAGCCGGACGCGCCCGCTGATGCCCGCGTCGGTCCAGTTGCTCGTCTCCTCCGGCGGCGTCACGTACATCAAAAAGAGCCGCATGGCGTCGACGCCGTGGCGCTCCGCCGTGTCGTCGATGCCGACGACGTTGCCGCGAGATTTCGACATTTTCTCACTGTCGCGCAGCACCATTCCCTGATGGAAAAGACGCTCGATCGGCTCGTCGCCTCCGGCCACCCAACCTTCGTCGTGAAAGAACTTATAGAAGAATCGCGAGTAAAGTAAGTGCAGGACGGCGTGTTCGGCGCCCCCGATGTATTGATCGATGGGCATCCAATGCGCGGCGCGCTGCGGATCCCACGGCATCCGGTCGTTGTGCGGATCGAGATAGCGCAAATAATACCACGACGATTCGAAGAACGTGTCCATGGTGTCGGTCTCACGACGCGCAGGACCGCCGCACTTCGGGCAGGTCGTGTTAACGAACTCCGGTATCGACCCCAACGGAGAGCCTTCACCGGTTGCATGCTCGCGCGGAGGCAGCAGAATCGGCAGCTGATCGTCGGGAACGGCGACTTCGCCGCATGCGTCGCAATAAACGATCGGAATCGGCGTGCCCCAATAGCGTTGACGAGAGATCAGCCAGTCGCGTAGTTTGTACGTCACGCGCGGTTCGCCGGCGCCCATTTCCGCCAGGCGCGCGGCGATCGCCTCGCGCGCGCGCCCGCTAGACATCTCGCTGAACGCATCGCTGGCAATCAATCGTCCATCTTCGGTGAACGACGCATCTAATGGCGCTGCCGCCTCGGCCGTATCGGGCAGAATGACCTGCACGATCGGGATCTCGTTTTTTGTCGCAAAATCGAAATCGCGTTCGTCGTGCGCCGGCACTCCCATCAGCGCGCCGCCGCCATATTCTGCGAGGACGTAGTTGGCCAGCCAGATCGGAACGCGTTCGCGCGAGAGCGGATGGATGGCGTACGCTCCGGTAAAGACACCCTGTTTTTCCATCAAGCTCGTGCGTTCGAGCTCCGACTTCGAGCTTAATTCTGCGGCGAAACGATCGATCGCGACGGCACGATCCGCGGACGTGCCCGCTCGCAGCGATGGTACGATCGGATGCTCGGGCGCGACCGCAAGGAAGGTGGCGCCGTAAATCGTGTCGGCGCGCGTCGTGAAGACCTCAATCGGAACGTCGAGCCCCTCGACGGCGAACTTGACCGCAACGCCCTCGCTGCGCCCAATCCAGTTGCGCTGCATCGTTCGGGTGCGGTCGGGCCAGCCCGCGAGTCTATCGAGATCGCGCAAGAGGCGATCGGCGTAGGCGGTGATGCGCAGAAACCATTGTGAGAGATTACGCCGCTCGACGAGATGGTCGCAGCGCCAGCAGCGGCCGGCGATGACTTGCTCGTTGGCAAGCACCGTGCGATCGTGCGGGCACCAGTTAACCGGCGCCTCGCGCTTGTAAGCAAGCCCGCGCTCGTAGAGCCGAAGGAATAGCCACTGATTCCAGCGGTAGTATTCGGGCTCGCAGGTCGCGATCTCACGCGACCAATCGAAACTCGTGCCCATAAGGCGCATCTGCCGCCGCATATTCAGAATGTTTTCGGTCGTCCAAACCGCTGGATCGATCCCGCGATCGATCGCGGCGTTCTCCGCGGGAAGGCCGAATGCGTCCCAGCCCATGGGATGCAGAACGTTGTAGCCCAGCATGCGCATCATCCGCGCGACCGCGTCGCCGAGTGAGTAATTCTTCGCATGCCCGACGTGCAGATCGCCCGACGGATACGCAAACATGTCCATCGAGTAGTATTTCGGTTTTTCCGATGCATCGGCGGTGCGATAGAGCCGGTCGCGCTCCCAACGCGATTGCCACTTGCGCTCGATGGCGGCGAAGTCGTACATCTTCAGCATCGTACACGGTGAGCGGCCGCGCGGCTACCCTTTTCTCCGCATCGCCGGCGCGTGATAGAACCGCATGATACCGAGAATTGCTCTGGTCGCGGGCGTGCTGGGAATCGCCGCGCTCGCGCTCTGCCACCCCGCTCGCGCGCCGTTCGTCCAGCCGGTCGCGGCCCTTACCGCCCAGCCGCCAACAGCGGCCGCGCACTTCGAGCGGTCGCACCATCTTGCCGCCGGCCGCGCGTCGAACGACGATGCCGTCGTCTACGTAGCCGGCGCGGTAGCGCGTCCGGGCCTCTACCACCTACATGCCGGCGATCGCAACGCCCGGGCGGTTGCACTGGCCGGAGGACTTGGCGCGAGCGCCGATGCCGCCGGCGTCAATCTCGCGGCGCACGCGCAGGACGGCGATGAAATCTACGTGCCGCGAGCTGGAGAGTCGCGTCGCGCGAGTACGTTGCCACGCGGCGCGCGCCGGCATAGCAGCCGAACGCCGCCGCCGTCCGGCAGCGTCGACGTCAACGACGCGGCGGCAAGCGAGCTCGCGCGGGTCCCCGGCATTGGACGCGCGGTCGCGGCGCGCATCGTCGAGTTGCGGCAAATGCAGGGCCCGTTCACATCGCTCGACGAGCTGCTCGACGTCGCCGGAATGACGCAGTCGCGCCTGGAGCGCGCTCGGGCCTACCTCCGTCAACCGTAACGCCGCATGACCAGGGTTCGAAAGCGCCCAACGCGCATTGAATTTGCGTTTTGGTTTCATCGGCGCTTCCGGTCAAAGAGACGCTTCCGAACTTAATTCGGGAAGCGCTGGCTCAACCGCGCAACGAGGCGCTCGTCGAGCGCGTCGCGGGGAAATGGACTCCGACGCCGAGCCGGCATTTGCTCGAGCGAGTCGAGAACGTTGCCTGTGCGATCCGCGACGCCGGCTTGACGGCGGGCGATCGCGTCGCACTCATCGCGCACAACTGCGTCGATTGGATCGTTTGCGACTTCGCGACGTTTTTCGCCGGCTGCGTCGTCGTGCCGGTCTATCCGACGCAAGCACCCGACCTTACGGCCTACATCCTCCAGCACTCCGGTGCGCGTCTGCTCTTCGCTGACTCCGCCGATACGCTCGCACGTTTGCGCGATGGCGGTGCCTCGCTTCCGCATACCATTTGCCTCGATTCGACCGGCTCCGACGGACTAGCCGCATTCGAGGCGCGCGGCGCGCAGGTGCGCGCATCGCATCCGGAGCTTCCGGCCGCATACGAAGCGACGTTGCTGCCGGACGACCTTGCGGTCCTCATCTATACCTCCGGAACAACCGGCGGACCCAAAGGCGTCATGCTCTCGCACGACAATCTCGCCTTCGATGCGCGTGTGACGCTCGGAGTGGGCTATGAAGAAATTGAAGCGAGCGACGACGTGCTTTCGGTTCTGCCGTTTTCGCATATCTACGAGCACACGTTCATCTATATTTATCTGATTGCGAGAGCGCGTTACTTTATCTGTCACGATCCCAACGAACTGCTCGACGACCTGCGCGACGTTCGACCACTCGTCATGACGGCGGTGCCGCGCATCTTCGATCGCGTGCTGACCGGAGTCAAGGGGCAGGCGCGCGCGGCAGGCGGCCTCAAGGCGAAACTCGTCTCCTGGGCGCTTACCGTGGCGCGGGATTTCGGCTACGCGCAGACGTTTAAGGGCGGCGCGGGAGCGTGGCTGCGCCTGCAGCATGCCTTGGCCGAGCGGCTGGTATTCGCGAAAGTCCGCGGCAGTCTCGGTCTCGACCGGATCAGGTTTCTACCGAGCGGCAGCGCGCCGCTCCATCTCGACACGGCGATGACGTTCTTGGGGCTCGGAGTTCCGATCATGCAAGGGTATGGCCTTACCGAAACGTCGCCGGTCGTTTCATGCAACCGGTTGTCGGATAACGAGTACGGCACGGTCGGCCGCCCTCGTCCCGGCGTCGTCGTGCGGATTGCGGACGATGGGGAGTTGCTCGTACGCGGACGCAACGTCATGCAAGGCTACTACCACGATCCGCAGGCGACGTCAGCAGCGATCGTGGACGGATGGCTGCACACGGGCGACGTCGGCGAGCTCGACCGCGAGGGTTTCTTGCGGATCACCGATCGCAAGAACGAAATCTTCAAGACCGGTACCGGAAAGTGGGTCTCGCCGGCGCGCATCGAGGCGAATATCAAGCGATCGATCTACGTCGCACACGCGTTGGTTATCGGCCGAGGGCGGCCATATCCGATCGCACTCATCTCGCCGAACTGGCCGCTCGTTCGTCAGGAGCTTCCGGATCTGCCGAACGATGCCTCACCCGACGCGCTCGCGGAGCGAAGCGACGTCCGCGCGTTCGTCACGCACGAAGTTCACAAGCAGACGCACGGGCTTGCGACCTACGAGCAGATTCGGCGCGTCATCGTCGTGCCGCACGACTTCAGCGTGAGCGGCGGGGAGCTCTCACCGTCGATGAAGATCAAGCGGCGCGTCGTCGAGGCTCGCTATGCGCGCGAAATCGAGGAGGCTTATGCCCGCGAGGTACCCGCGCACGCCGCCGTCTAGCGCCGGACGTCCGATCGATGACGTCGTTCGCGGCCCGATCAAGAGCAAGACTGTCTTTCCCGCGCTGCTGCTTCATCTCATCGAGCGGCGGCCCGATCACGGCTATGGCCTGATGCAGCGAATCGAGGAGCTCTGCGGCGATCTGGTCGCCGTCAACACCAACAAGATTTATCCATTGCTCCGGCGCTTGGAAGAACGCGGCTTCGTGAGCGCGGCGTGGGATCACCCAACCAAGCGCTCGCGGCGCGTCTACGCGATCACACCGCAGGGGCAAGAACGCCTGAAGCGCATCAAGGGCCTCATGTGGCCGTACCTCGATTCGATCTCCGGTGCAATCATGCGGTTGAAGAACGAGCTCTACGGAACGGCCAAGTAGTTTTTGAAGCAACTTTGATGATTCGGTTTGGAGCCGCGGCAGGAGCGGCGTATCGTGCCGCGATACTCGCCGTCTCCAAGTTGGAAACTCTGCATCGAATCTTCACCACGGCGCGCGCATTGCTCGCGAGCTGCGTCGTGCTTTGTTTCTCTGCGCCGGCGGTCGCCAACGCGGCGCCGATGCCGCCCTCAACGCCCGACGCGGTCACGCATCACACGCTTGCTCTGGGCGGCCGGACCTTGTCCTATACGGCACGCGCCGGAACGATCACGTTGCGCAACGGCGAGGACGAGCCGGCCGCCCGCGTCTTTTATACCGCCTACACGCTCGATGGCGCGAACCCGTCGCATCGAGCCCTCACGTTTCTTTACAACGGCGGCCCCGGCAGCTCGACGATGTGGCTTCGAATGGGTTCCTTCGGGCCGGTGCGCGTTGCGACGGCGGACGGGAGACTCACGGGTCCGCCGCCATACCACGTGATAGACAACCGCTACTCGCTGCTCGACCGCACCGACCTCGTCTTTATCGACATGCCCGGCAGCGGTTTCGGACGCATCATCGGCTCGGGCACGCGTAAAGATTTTTGGGGCGTGGATAAGGACGCGGATGCATTCGCGCAGTTCATC
>JAFAOZ010000285.1 GCA_019247395.1 Vulcanimicrobiota bacterium
CGGCAGTAGGTCCGCCGCCCTGCCGCGCAGCGCGCAATCGATGCGATCGCTGATCGCAGTCGCCTCGGGATTGATCTCGGCGACGAAAGCGCGATCGTTGTAGTGGGTGGCAAGGGCAGCCGCCGGATAGACGACGGCGCTCGTCCCGACCACGAGAATCACGTCGGCGCGCGCTGCGGCGGATTGCGCCGCCCGCCACACGTCGGCCGGAAGCGGTTCGCCGAACCAGACGATGTCGGGCCGGAATCTGCCGCCGCATTCGTGATTAATCTCGTCGATCGGTAAGCCCGTCGACTCGAAGGCGCGGCGCGCGCCGCAGCCGGTGCAGCGCGCTTCACGCAAGCTCCCGTGCAGCTCCAATACGTGCGACGAACCCGCGCGAAGGTGGAGCGAATCGACGTTTTGCGTCGCGAGCGTAAAGTCGCCGACGATGCGTTCGAGTTGTGCGAGCGCGTGGTGGCCGGCGTTCGGCTCGGCGCGCGCGTGCACGGCCTTGCGTTCGTTGTACCAGGTCCAGACGAGTACCGGGTCGCGCGCGAAACCTTCCGGCGACGCGAGCTCGTCCACGCGATGGGTGCGCCATAGACCGTTGACGCCTCGAAACGTCGGCAAACCGCTCTCGGCGGATATTCCCGAGCCCGTCAGCACGAATACGGACGTTGCTGCGTGCAGCGCGGCGACGAGCTCGTCCACGCCGGCTTCTAAGCTACGGCGATCGACGACTTACGTTCCCATCAATTCTTGCCATTCGTCCCTCCCAATGCGCAGCTGCTCTTCGTCGAGTTGCGCGAGCGGCGTGCGGCTCAAATGTTCGCGTTCGCAGAGATCTTGCTGTTGCGTATCAACGTAGAGCAGCCCCGTGACGAATTCACCCCGCGTGCGCGAGTCGTGAATCGTCTTGAGCGCGTTGATCGCGTCGGTCGGATCGTAATCCACGTCGAGTTTGCGCAGTACGACGTGCGAACCGTCCTCGAGCTCGACGTCGCGCACCGTACCGGGCTCGTAATCCACGGAGACCTCGCGGCCGCCGGCGATGTAATCCGCCGTGTGCAAGACGACGTCATGTTCCTTCACGTAAGCGTAGCTTTTCGTGGATCCTTCGTGATCGTTGAAGGTTACGCACGGGCTGATGACGTCGAGAATCGCCGTGCCTCGATGTGAAAAGGCCGCCTGCAGCAACGGCACGAGCTGTTTGCCGTCGCCCGAGAACGAACGAGCGACGAACGTAGCGCCGAGCTCGATTGCCAATCCGCAGATGTCGATGGTTGCGTATTCGTTGACCTTGCCGCCCTTTTGCGTCGAGCCGACGTCGGCGGTCGCGGAGAACTGCCCTTTGGTGAGACCGTAGCAGCCGTTGTTCTCGACGATGTACGTGCAATCGACGTTGCGCCGAATCATGTGGCAGTATTGGCCCAGGCCGATGCTCGCCGTGTCGCCGTCGCCGCTGATGCCGAGCACGAGGAGCTCGCGATTCGCAAGCTTTGCGCCGGTCGCAGCCGAGGGCATGCGCCCGTGCAGCCCGTTGAAGCCGTGAGCCTGCTCGACAAAATAGGCCGGCGTCTTGGACGAGCAGCCGATGCCGCTCATCTTCGCCAGTTTGTGCGGTTCGATGCCGTATTCGAAGAGCGCCTTGATCAAATGGTTCGTGATCGAGTTATGGCCGCAGCCGGCACAAAGCGTGGTCGGAAGTCCTTTGTAGACTTCACGAGTCAAGCCGATAAGATTAACGGTCATAGTTACTCCGCAACGACGGCCGGTCGCCGCTCTTCCTCGAGCAGCGGATCGATGATGCTGCGAGCGTCGATCGGAACGCCGTTGTAGTGGCGTATCGATTCCAAACGCCCAATCAAGTGCGTGGGAAGTTCCGTGCGCAAGATGCCGTAGAGCTGCCCGTCGCGATTCTGCTCGACAACGTAGACGCGATCGTGGCGTTTGACGAACGTCGCGACTTCGGGTGATAGGGGCAGAGCGCGCAGCCGCATGTAGTTGAATTCGATGCCGGCCTCACGCAAGTAGTCGCGCGCTTCGACGACCGCGTGATGCGTCGTCCCATAAGCGAGGATCGCGATCTTGCAGCCTTTCTTCTCTTCGACGACGGGCTGCGGCACGGCTGAGCGCGCGGTGTCGTGCTTGCGAACGAGACGATCGAGATTACGCTGCCATACTTCGGGCATTTCGGAGTAACGCGCTTCTTCGTCGTGCCCCGTGCCGCGCGTGAAGAATCCGGCATTGGGATGCTTTGTGCCGGGAAGCGTGCGGTATGCAATGCCGTCCTTGTCGACGTCGCGGTAGCGCCCCCATGCCTTCATCGAGCTCAGATCGTCGGCGCCGAGCACTTTTCCGCGATCGAAGGGCTTCTCCGGATAGCGCAGCGCGGGCGTGAGCCACGCGTTCATCCCGAGATCGAGGTCGCTCAACACGAAGACCGGCGTTTGAAAGCGTTCCGCCAAGTCGAACGACTCCATTGCGAACTCGTAAGCTTCGGCGACGGTAGCCGGCAGCAGGACGACGTGCTTGGTGTCGCCGTGCGAGAGGGTATACGCAAACGAAACGTCGGCTTGCATCGTGCGCGTCGGCAAACCCGTCGACGGCCCCGCGCGTTGCACGTCGAAGATGACGCCCGGCACTTCGGCAAAATAACCGTAGCCCGCGTATTCCGCCATGAGCGAGATACCGGGGCCCGAGGTCGACGTCATCGCGCGCGCGCCGGCCCAACCGGCTCCAAAGACGATTCCCGCGGCTGCAAGCTCGTCTTCCGCCTGCACGATCGCCACGTTACGCTCGCCGGTCTCGCCATCCACGCGATACCGGTCGCAATATTGAATGAAGTACTCGCACAGCGAGGAGGACGGGGTGATCGGATACCACGCCGCAACGGTGCAGCCGCCCATCACACAACCCAGCGCGGCGGCGCGGTTTCCCTCCATGAACATCAACCCTTCCGTCTTGCCGCTCATCGGAACCAAACGGAACGGATCGTGCTTCTCGAGGTGCTCGCGCGCGTACTCGAAGCCGGCGTTGATCGCCGACATATTGAGCTCCACCGCGGACGCCTTACTGCGAAACTGCGCGCGCAGGCTCTCCTCCACGGTACTCAACGGAATATCCAACACCTGCGCGAGTACGCCGACATAGATCATGTTCATCAAATACTTGCGAAGATCGCCTTTGTCGGCGAAGTGCTCTTTCGCGAGCTT
>JAFAOZ010000300.1 GCA_019247395.1 Vulcanimicrobiota bacterium
ACGTAGCGGGCATTTTCGAGCGACAGCGCCCGGTCGCCCAAGAACGGCGTGTGAATCGCTTCGGTGAGCATGCCGCAGAGATGAATGTTCTGACCCGTCATCACCGACGTAAGATTGAACATCGCGTCGATCAGGTGCCCCTTGAATATGTCGCCGGTCATGTGCTTGGTCGGCGGCATGTACTTTAATGGCGCTTCCGGGAAGATCTCGCGAGCGAGCTGTGCCTGCGCGACTTGATAGAGAAAGCCGTCTTCGCGATCCGGATCGATCTCATACGCATCGCCCAGGCCGATCTGGCGATCCGGCAAACCCGCGCGGTGCGCGAACTCCTCGTTGATGAACTGCGATGCCAACACCGCGGGCGCTTGATCGACGGCATCGGCGGTCGTCAAGTAGTTATCTTCCCCGGTGTTGATGATGATACCCGAATAGGCATTGAGCATCCGGCTGAAATGTTGATCGACAAAGGTGCGCTTCATATTGATGTCGCGGAAGAGAATCCCGTACATCGAATCATTGAGCAGCATGTCCAACCGCTCGAATGCGGCCATCACCGCGATCTCCGGCATGCAGAGCCCGCTCGCATAGTTCGTCAGCATGACGTACCGGCCGAGCCGCTCGCTTACATCGTCCAGCGCGGCGCGCATGATCGCAAAATTGGCCTGCGTCGCGTAGGTACCGCCGAAGCCTTCGGTCGTCGGTCCGAATGGTACGAAGTCGAGCAGCGACTGACCGGTCGAGCGAATGACGGCAATGACTTGCGCGCCCGCTTCGGCGGCCGCGACGGCGGCCGTTCGGTCCTCGTAGATGTTTCCGCTTGCAACGATGACGTAGAGCAGCGGCGGCGGAAGCTGCGGTAGACGTGCGAGCCGCGAAGCGCGGCCTTCGCGTTGCGCAGCGATGCGTGCCAAACCGGACTCGACGTACGGACGAAGCGCACCGCGCGCGGCCGCGGCCGGGGTCGCCGCGAACTCATCGAGCGCGACGCTCCCCTCGGTCAGCGCGCGCGCGAGCGCAACCGGCTCGAGACCCGTCTCCGCAAGGGCCCGTCCAAACGGCAAGGCGGCTCCGGACGTCAGCGCCGCTTGCGAAATCGCATCCACGACGGCATTGGGGAGCGGAACGTCGTCTGCGGTTACGCCGTCCACGCCTATCAGACGCAGCACGGAGCGCTCGACGGAGACCGTCGAATGTGCCGTGATGAAGTCTTCGACCGGGTCGGCAATTGCCGCAGCGAGCTGCCGGCAGCGATCGACGCGAGCACGATCGATGTTAAGTTCCATCTCTCCGTCTCATGGCGACTGCCTATCTTAAGCGCGGCGCGACCGAATCTCTTTTAGGGGCTCCGGAGGTACGCGGCAATACCGGCTTTCCAGGACGGCATCGCGATTCCCAACGCGTCGAGCTTCGCATTTCGCAACGCCGAATAACGTGGACGCGCCGCTCGCTGCTTCCACTGTGCCGCCGAGATCGGCTCGATCGGGATCGCGATCCCAGCCTGACGTGCCACCTCGCAGGCAAAATCGTACCAGCTGACGGGTTCGCAGTTCACAGCGTGATAGAGCCCAAAGGATTCCGTCGCAATCAGCTGCCGCAGTGCGTCGGCAACGTCGCCGGCGAAACTCGGAGAGGCCACGACGTCCGCGACGACACGTAGCGGCGCTTCGCCGGGATTCCGTTCCAGCACGCGCTCGATTAACGAAGGACGCCTGCGGCTGCTCGCCTCGCCATAAAGCCCGCACGTACGAACGACGTACGCTCGCGTGCGCAAGGATTCGACAAGCAGTTCGCCGGCGAGTTTCGAGACGCCGTAAAACGAGATGGGATGCGGCGGGCAATCCTCGCCGTACGGTTCGGTCGCGTCGCCGTCGAAGACGTAGTCGGTGCTGACGGTCGCAAAGATGATCCCGCGATCGTGCGCAGCCCGCGCCGCCGCGCCGACCGCCGCCGCATTGATCGCAAAGGCTTCTTGCGGCTCGTCTTCGCAGCGGTCGACGTCGTGAAATGCGGCGGCGTTGACGAGAACGTCGGGCCGCAACGCCTTCAACGCTTCGCAAAGCGCAGCCGCGTCGGCGATATCGAGTTCCCGATGCGGCGGCGCCGCGATCTCACAGTCGCTCCACCGCTGCCGGATCGCCGTTCCAAGCCGTCCCGAACCTCCGATGAGGAGAACGCGCGTCACACGGTCGAGCGCCGGCCGCTCGTATTCTGCTGCGCGACAAGCGCCACGCTCACCGCCAGCGTGCCGACCGCGTTCCCAACGACCAAAATCTCAACGACGGTATGAAGGTTGGGATGGATTGCGACGATTGCCGCGAGCGTGCCGAGCGTGCAGGTCAAAAGCGGTACCGTGAAGGCTAACCGGTGCGTCGCGATTCCGTAATAGCTCAACGCGTTCGTCAGCGCAAGCAGTACCATCGCGAGCCCGTA
>JAFAOZ010000255.1 GCA_019247395.1 Vulcanimicrobiota bacterium
GACGTTCTCCATGCCGTCGGAAAGCCGGAGTGCATAGCGATTGACTTCGACCGATTTCGTCTCTTGCGTGTAGTACCCCATCGGGCGCTGCATAATATGCCACGTGCTGGTCCAAACGGCGTAAGGAGGCACCGGGTACGATTGGAGCCGGCGAAACGCTGCGTCAAAGATCTGCTGCGCCGTCACCGGGCGCGGCAGCGAAGCGTCCTGCGCCCGTGCCGCGGACGTGGCGAGTAGAAGCGTGATCGCCGCCGCAGCGAGTCGCCGCACGTTATGCGGCGGATTTACTGTGGGGATTGGCCGGCTTGCATGAGCCGCTGCGTTTCCTCTTTTGCGATCGCCGATACGTCGGGATCGAGCGAAGTTTGGGCGGCTCTGAGCTGCGCGAGGGCGAGTGCCTTCTCCCCTTGCGCGGCGTAAGCGCGCGCGAGCAGATACCGCACGCGTCCGTCGTACGGCGCCGCGGCCACGCCCTTGAGCAGCGCCGACTCCGCGAGCGAATAGAGCCCGTTATGCTCGTAGTCGATGCCGAGATTGACGTACGATTCGGGTACGTACGGATTGACCGAGATCGCCTGCACGTAATACGTCACCGCGCGCTTCCAATCTCCGCGCGCGTCAGCCAGATAGCCGAAGTTAACGAGCGCCTCGGGGCGTTCCGGCTCGAGCCGATGCGCCTTCCTGAACGCCGCAAGCGCTTCGTCGTAAGCGCCTGCCTGAATCTTCGCGACGCCGAAATTGTTCAGGCATGCATAGTTCATCGGGTCAATATTCAGGCAATCTCTGAGGTATTCCATCGCAGTTCCGGGATCGTGCAGATCTAAGTACGCCATGCCGACGCCATTGAGCGCGGCAATCGAGCGCGGATCGCTGTCGAGCGCACGCCGGAAAGCTCGCACCGCCTCGTTCGGGTGATGGACGGTCTGATAAATTTCGCCGAGTTCTTCTTGGATGTCGGCATTGTTCGGCTCGTCGTGTGCTGCGCGCACCATCTCGTCTTCGTATGACTGGAGATCGCCTTTGCGCACGTGGAGTAAGACGAGATCGCGTATCGAGTCGGTCCCCGGAAGCGCGCTCTGAAACTCGACGATTGCCGCATCGATTTGATTATCCGTAGCGTATACGACGCCGAGCCGGTTGTGCGTCTGCTTATCGTGCGGATTGCGCGCGAGCAGCGCCTTGTAGACCGCCTCCGCGCGATCGAAGCGGCCTTGCCGATAGTACAAGTCCCCCAAGAAGCGCGCGGCCTCGACCCCGTTGGGATGGGTCGCGACGAACTCGGCAAGTTGGTTCACCGCACGGTCGATGTCGCCGGCGGCGATCAGCTCGCGCGCGTAGTTGATGGCGGCCTGTTGATCGGCGGCCTGATGCGCGTCCGGTGAGAGGATGACGCTGTCCGCACTGGCCGCGCGGAGCGGCACGGCCATCGCCGCGGCAAATGGCAGGACGAGCAGGGCAAGGGCGTAGAGATTACGTCGGCTCATGGCAGCTCCTCACCACTATAGCGCACCGCCGGTGCCGCGCGTGACCCCGTGCCGCCTTACCGCACCAGGGGTAGGACGTTGCTCGGGGTGAGCGGATAAAAGGTCATTGCGATAACGAAGAACGCGCAGATCGCGGCGCTCGTCCACGCGAGCGGCACGAAGGGACGAAACTCACGCGCTTCGCCCTCGTCGTGTGCGTACATCAAGCGAATTACTTTCGCATAAGCGTAGAGCGAAATTGCGGTGCCGATGATGAGCAGTGCGCCCAGCCACAGAAACCCGCTCGAAACGCTGCTCGAGAGAATCAGAATCTTGCCGAGGAATCCCGCGGTCGGGGGCAGCCCCGCGAGCGCCAAGAGAAAGACGGTCATCGCCGCAGCCAGCCATGGTCTGCGGCGCGCCAATCCGCGGTAGCTCGCAATCTGCGCTCCCTCTTCGCCGTCGCCCGAGATCGCGGCTGCGACGGCAAAGGCGCCCAAGTTCATGAACGCGTACGCGACCAGATAGTAGAGCGCGTAGCGCAAGCCAAGCGGGGTGCCGCCGGCGAGCGCTGCCAAAATGTAGCCGACCTGCGCGACGCCCGAGTAGCCGAGCAATCGTTTGAGGTTCTCCTGCGCCAGCATCCCCACGTTTCCGACGATCATTGAAATTCCGGCAACGATCCAGACGGGAAGGAGCAGGCCTTCCGCGGTGCCGGGTGGCAGCGCCGCATAGATGAAGCGCGCAAACACGGCGAGCGTTCCAGCCTTCGTGGCGACGCTCATAAATGCGGTGACGGGTAGCGGCGCGCCCTCAAAAACGTCGGGCGTCCAGGTATGGAACGGCACCAGGCTGAGCTTAAAGACGATGCCGATCAAAAACATTCCCGCGCCGATCCAGAAGTACGGCGAGACCGCGAGCGTGGGCGTTACGAGGTCGGCGAGCCGAATGCTTCCGGTTGCGCCGAAGAGCAAGGCGAAGCCGAAGATCAAAAATCCCGTCGCCGTTGAGCTCAAAATCAAATACTTTAGCGCCGACTCACGCGCCGTCTTACGGTCGACCGCAGCGCAGAGCGCGTAGAGCCCTAACGAGAGGAGCTCGAGACCCAGGAAAATCATCATCAGATTGGCGGCGCCGGCCATGAGCATCGCACCGCAGGCGCTCCAGAGCATAATCGCGCTCATGCCCGCGACGCGCTGCGGCGCCCCGACCGTCGCATACAAGATGATCGATCCCGCCGCTGCGATCAAAATGATCTCCTGAAAAACCGTCGCGAACCCGCCGACCATGAATCCGCCGAAGAAGGCGTCGTAGTTGTGCCCGAACTGCCGCGCGGCAAAATATCCCGCAATCATTATTCCGAGCAGTCCGAAGACGATCGAGACGTAGCGGTTGCCCTCGCGGCCTGCGAAGAAGTCGGCGATCAAGACGACGAGCCCCGTCGCCGCAACGATTGCGACGGGTACGATGGCGGCCCAGTCGGCGTGAACGAACGGCAGCGTCATAGGCGCAGCAACGGCGCAGGGTCGACCCCGAGCGCGACCAGCGCGAACAACAGCGGCGAGACGGCAAGCCCTTCCACCCACGTGAGGTCGGTGCGAACCGGCAGATCCTCTACCTCGGGGCCGTTCATCACGTCTTGGTAGAGACGAATCATATACGCCGATGCAATGATAATCGCAATCAGCGCGACGACGACCGGCCAGGTGTAGCCGGCTTGGTAGACGCCGATCAAAATCACGAGCTCGCCGACGAATCCGGCCAACCCCGGCAATCCGAGCGCGGCGAGTGCGGCAATGCAAAGCGCACCCGCAAGGCGCGGGTTCTTCCATCCCAATCCGCCGAGCCGCAGCAGCGACCGCGTCTCTTCGCGTTCTTCGACGTACCCCAACACCATAAAGAGCGCCGCGGAGAAAAGGCCATGCGCAATAATATAGACGAGCGCGCCTTTGATCGCGAGCGGATTGAGCGAAGCGATCGCGATGACGATGAGGCCGAGGTGCGAGAGCGATGAATACGCAACGACGCGTTTCGCATCGTTTTGCACCAATGCAACCACGGCGCCGTAAATTAGCGAGATGGCGCCCAGCACCATGAGCGGCACGGCGTACTGGTGCACGTAGTTCGGCAGCAGCGGCAGCGCGATCGCGAGCAGCCCGTAGAGCCCCGCCTTCGACTGCACGGCCGAAACGACGGCAACCATCGGCGGCGGCAAGCCGCTGTACGTCGGCGGCATCCACGTGTGCAGCGGCCAGATGGGCGTCTTCACCAAGAACGCGAAGGCGAATCCCGCAAAAATCCACGGCGCCCACGAGCCCACCAGCGGCGCGCCGGCTCGTCCGATGACGTCGGTTGAGCCGTAGATCACGCCGAAGGCGGCCGTTGCGAGCAGCAGCGTCAAACCGCCTGCGAAATTGTAGATGAAATAGCGCCAGGCCGTTGCGGGATGTTCGCCCCAGCTGAGCAGCCCGAAGAAGACCGGCAGCAGCATGAGATCCCAAAAGAGTGCGAAGACGAGCAGGTCGCGTGCGAGGAAAAGACCGAGCATCGTGCCTTCGAGCAAGAGCAGCAAGGCAACGAAATCGCGCGTCCGAGCCACGCGGGTCGTTGCAATCGCGCAGGCGGTGCACAGCGCAAGCAGCAGCGCGATCCAGAAGCCAACCGGCGTTGCTCCGAAATGAAACGCCGCGGTAAAGGGCCGCGCCAACCAGCGCACGCTCCACTGCGCGTCGCGTCCGGCGATCAGCATCGCAAACGTCGCCGCCGCAGCGATCGCGCCGATCGCACGCGAGAGCACCTTATCTTCTCTCGGCAGCAGGTAGAGCAGCGCTCCGATGACGAGCGGCAGCGCAATGGTCAGCGGCACCAGCGCCATATTAGTGCAGCACTCCCGCAGCAAATGCGTAATAGACGATGAAACAGGTTGCGCCGAAGACTAAAATCAAGGCGTACGCCCGCACCAAGCCGGTCTGAAACGAACGGACGAGCGTCCCGAGCCAGCGCGCCCAAAAGACCACGTCGCGCGCGGCGCCGTCGATCACGTGCGGATCGAAGAACGAACCGAAGAAGACGCCGAGGCCTTGCGCCGGACGAACGAAAAGCAGCGCGATGAGATCGTCGACATAGAACAGGTGGAC
>JAFAOZ010000059.1 GCA_019247395.1 Vulcanimicrobiota bacterium
TCCTTCGACAAGCTCAGGATGACACAAATGGGAACGACATTCCGAATCCGGTGTACGGTGACCACGTTGGACCCGGAAGCGCGAATTTTGCGCAGAGCATTCGCGCGTACGATGCCTATTCGCGAACGCCGCTTGGAGCCGGTACGCTCTCGGGCAGCTTCTATGCAGCCGATAACAATGTCAACTTCACCGGCGGCTCAGTCTCACCGTACGACGTCTCTCATCTGGATACGCGTTATAACGAAGGTTTGTCGTGGGGACGTACGTTCGATGACGGCGAGTTTGCGTTCGGCGGTTATCTACGCCAAGAAGCGTTATCCGGTGCGGGAATTACCGGACCGCTCAATCAGAGTATCCAGTCGTATTTCGTGCGCGGTTCGCAAGAGTTCGGCACCTTTCGCCTCTCCGGTGGTCTCTACGATGCGAACTACTCGACCTTCGGCAATACGCTGAACTGGCGTCTCGGCCTCAGCGACGATCTGGGCAGTTCGAGTGACATCCACTTTTCCGTGGGGACCGGTTTTCGCCCACCGCTGCTCGCCGAGCTCTACTTCTTTCCGCCGGTCCTTGTCAACGGCAAGCTCGAACCGAATCCCAACCTCCCTCCGCTGGATGCAAATTGCGTTACCGCCAACGGCAACCCTGACGAACGCCCCGAGCACGCGACCGAATACGAACTCGGGTTCTCGCACCTGTTTTCAAGCCGTTCCACGCTCGACGTCTCGCTCTATCGCTCGAATTTGCGCGATACGATCGAAAACTATTATCCGGGGGGAGGATCCAAAAGCTTCTGCGGGACGACGCCGGGTTTCGCGTACGAGATTCCGGTCAACATCGGCAACGCCGTCTATGAAGGTGCCGAAGCGCGGTACAAGGAGATGTTTCCCCGTCTCAACGTCACCGCGACGCTGGCGTACGGCCTGAACGTCGCATATCCGTATGCGCTCGGGCCATTCGTTTCGAATCCGACCTCGGGCGGGACGCTGGTTGATTACCAACAGTTTCTCGGTGTTCCGCAGCAACAAGGCTCGATCACGCTGGCATGGGCGAAGAACGGCTGGCATGCGGCGACGCAGCTCACGATCGCGGGAAAAAACAACCCGTTGCATCAGCCGCCGTATACGCTCGTCGATGGCGCGGTCGGCTGGAGCCGCGGGCATCTCGACTTTACGCTGGCGGCGACGAACATTTTCAACGCCGTCTCCGGTCCGTTTACGCTCTACGCTGCGGGCGTTCCATATCGGGGTCTGTATCCGGGGCCGGACAACACGCAATTTTTGGCCGACACCCCGACCGACGCGCTCTTCATCCAACCGGCAGCGCTGAAATTCATCGTGACCGTGCACGAATGAGCGAAACCATGCGCGCATTGCGGCTGCACGAAATCGGCGGCCCCCAAAATCTGCGCAGCGATGACGTCGCGCTTCCGCCGGTCGGCGACGGCGAGGTGTTGGTCCGCGTGCACGCCGCGGCCCTCAATCGCCGCGACGTCTTCATCACGCAAGGACTCTACCCGCGGATTCGCATGCCGGTGACACTGGGATCGGACGGAGCCGGCACGATCGCGCGACTCGGCTCGGTCGTTGCCGGACTTGCCGAAGGTGACGAAGTCGTCATCGATCCGATGCTGGCGTGGGGCGACGATCCGCGCGTCTGGGATGCCGCAACGGGGACTATTCTCGGCATGCCGCGCGACGGGACGTTCGCCGAGTACGTCGTGGTGCCGGTCGACAACATTCATCCCAAACCTGCGGCGCTTTCGATGGAGGAAGCAGCGGCGATTCCGCTCGCCGGATTGACCGCGTATCGCGCCGTCTTTACGCGTGGCGCGCTGCAGCCGGGTGAGACGGTGCTGATCACCGGCGTCGGCGGCGGAGTCCAGACTTTTGTGCTGCTCTTTGCGAAATGGGCCGGTGCGCATGCAATCGTGACGTCGAGCAGCGACGAAAAGCTCGAGCGCGCCCGCGCGCTCGGCGCCGATCTCGCGATCAACTATGCCGACAATCCGGATTGGCCCAGACTCTTGCGCTCGACTGGGCCAGTCGATCTGGTCGTCGACTCCTCCGGCGGCGATACGCTGCGCAACGCGCTCGATGTCGTACGCCCCGGCGGACGCATCGTTGTTTACGGCGGCACCCGCGGCGAGGCGACGGTCAAACTGTTTCCGCTCTTTTGGAAGCACGTCAGCATCTTAGGGACGTCCATGGGGAGCCCGCAAGATTTTGCGGCAATGCTGCGATTGTTCGAAGACGGCTTAAGGCCCGCGATCGATCGCGTCTACGCGCTTGACGGCGGCGTCGCAGCGTTCGAGCGGCTCGCGGCAGCCCATCAATTCGGCAAAGTCGTTCTGACCATTCCCGTGTCACCCTGACCCTTCGACTCAGCCTGTCCTGAGCGACGCTGAGCATTGCGAAGCGGAGCCGAAGGGCTCAGGACTGCGCTTCGCGCAGGCGCTAAGGAAGGGGTTTCCCGTCGCAGCTGCCGTCCGGCGGCGGCTGATTGCGGTAGATTGGACCGGGATGCGCGACGGGCAATCCGTCGCGCGGCCAGAGAATGACGGAAACTTTGTTGCCCGGTGTCAGCTTGCGCTCACACTTGATGACCGCGTGGAAATTTGATTTCGCCGTCCCGCCGATCCAGAGATCGAACCAGATTCCCTTGCAGCCATTGCTTCCGCTTCCGCTCTTCGGTCCCGACGCCGCGCAGAGATCTTCGCGGACGAAATACTGCTTGATGAACGGCACGTAGATCTTGATTCCGTAGGGGATTTGCTGGTTATTCTTTTTTTCAGTCGCGAACGTCGTCGGGTTACAGTACGTTCCGTCGCCGCCGGCGTGCTTGTGAATCACGGGGTGCGCGATTTGATTACCGGGTGGCGAGTTGTCCGGCCAGCCGTAAAACGTGATCGTCGCTTTGACGGTGGCCGGGTCGCGTTTGGCGACGTAGCACGATTGCGGCGTCGGTATCGCGACGTTACCCGAAGGCATTGCCGGCCCGGTGGGCGGCCCACACGAGACCAATGCGGCGAAGGCCGCCACCGTCGCAAGGCGGCGCATCATCGTTGGTACTCCCGGAGCGTTTCCAACCGCATTTCAGTTCCTAACTCGGCGGTAATCACCGCGGCCTCCTGCGGCCCGACGAACTCCTCGATCCGCGGATTGAGAATCGCCCACTCTTCGGGCGTCATGGAGCGATCTAAGACGCGAGAGCTGACCTGCCCCTCGTCTTCGAGCGCACTGAGATGCGCGAGGATCTGTCGCGCCATCGCGGGCCAGAGCGGCTGGCGCTGCGGCGAATAAATTCGGCGAACGAGAGCGGGAATCGTCGACGGTCCGTCGTGCAAGGCATCGAGGATTTGTTGCTCGCGCATTTGCCGGTGCGCGATGTACTCCGCAATCTTGGCCTTCGGATCGTTCACGACCGGACCGTGTCCGCCGTAGAGCACGCGCGCGTCGCCGAACTCGTCGGCGAGCCGCTGCAGCGTCCGCTGATAGGGACGCATCGCGCCGCCCGGCGGCGCGACGACCGTCGTACCTTCGCCCAGAATCGTGTCGCCTGTAAAGAGCGCGCGTTCTGGCGGCAGATAGAAGACGGCATGATCGAAACTGTGGCCGGGCGAGTCGATCGTGTGCAAAGCGACGGAGCCGATACGCAATTCCCCCTCGAGCGGAAGGTCGACGTCGTGCGGAACTTTACTCTGCGGATGCGCATGGAGCGGCGCATGCGTCATCGTTGCAAGCGGTGACGCACCGAAGGAGTGGTCGGGATGTCCGTGGGTGAGTGCAATGGCCGCGATGGTGAGACCGCGCGATTGCGCGGCGTCGATGAGCGCCCGCAAATGATCGTCGATCGCGGGGCCGGGATCGATCACGAGCGCCTTTGCGTCGCCGCAATCGATGACGTACGAATTCGTTCCTTGCAGTGTCATTGCGGACGGGTTGGGTGCGCGAACGAGCGTTACCACGCGTTTTCCAGCACCGCCGGGATTGCGAAATCGTCAGCGGTATCGTTCGGGACGATCGTTAACACCGGTTTACGCTGCGCGTACTCGAGCGCTGATTGGACCGAGTCGAAGCGCGCGAGCCGTTCCAAGTGTTTGATCGTCGGATAGACGAGATGGAGAGACCCACTCTCCCGTCGCTCGAGTGCCGCAGACGGGGCAATCCAAATGCCGTCGTGCGTTTCGGTCGCATCCGCGAGCGCGGCCTGATCCGGCGGCGCAATCGCGAAGAAGAAATGCGTGTTATAGCGGCGTGGCTCGCTCGGCGGCGTGATCCAGTGCGAGAACAGCGTCAAAGCCCGCGCGTCGGCATACCAATCGTGGGCCGCCAGAAAATCCGCGAAAGGCAGCGCACCGCTGCGCACCGCCTCGCGCTGCTCGCCGATGCGCTGCCAATCACCGGCCGGTAGCGCCACCGGCTGCGCGGCCGCCGTGCGGGCGAGCAGCACTCCGGCTTCTTCGAAGAGTTCGCGTAGCGCAGCAATCATCAGCGTTGCCGCGACGTCGTTGCCGATGGCCGGCTCGTCGCTGGTAAGTTCCCGCGGAACTTCAGCGCGGAATTCGCGATTCAGACGTTCCAGCTCGAGCCCCACGGTACGCGCGCGCGCTGCCTCCGATGCGTCCTGCGCTTCTGTCGTCCCGCCGGGGAAGACGAAGGCATCGGGAGCGAAGGCGGCGCTCGAGCTGCGCCGCGCCAGATAGATTTCGAGCGGCGGCCGCGCTAAAATCACCGTCGCCGCCAAACGCACCGTGCTCACGGACGGCTAGTCTGCCGCCGATGCGTGCCGAAAACCTCTCCATGCGTGTAGCACTGGGCAGCGATATGGCGGGGGAACTTCCCGAGGCAATCGATCGTTGGCTGCGGGCGCACGGTCATGAGGTCGTCCGGTTGGGCGCGCTTGCGCCGGGCAACGATGCCGCATGGCCGTCGGTCGGCCGTGAAGCCGGCAACTGCGTTCGGAGCGGCGAGGCGGCTTACGCCGTGCTCTGCTGCTGGACGGGGACCGGAGTCAGCATCGCTGCCAACAAAGTTGCCGGTGTCCGCGCGGCGCTGTGCGCCGATGCGGCAACCGCCGCCGGCGCGCGCGAATGGAACGACGCGAACGTACTCTGCATGAGCCTTCGCGCCACGTCCATCGCTGTCGCCGAAGAAATGCTCGATGCATGGTTCGCCGCTACCCCGACAAGTGACCCCGCGTATCGCGCAATGATCGACGAAGTCCGCAAAAGCTAGAATAACAAGCACTTTTCGTGCCAAATGGGTCGGGCGTTAGGAGAGCGGACCCAAAGTGAACCAATTCGTTCACGAGGGTCCGCTCGACACCACGAACGGCCCGTTTGACGCGAAAAGAAAAAGCAGAGGGGTGGAGCACTCGCCCCACCCCCTATAAGTCTGCCGTTCACCGGTGCGTAGAACTG
The DNA here is from genome assembly GCA_019247395.1 of Vulcanimicrobiota bacterium. Taxonomy (GTDB): domain Bacteria; phylum Vulcanimicrobiota; class Vulcanimicrobiia; order Vulcanimicrobiales; family Vulcanimicrobiaceae; genus Cybelea. The sequence continues at coordinate 5,420 of JAFAOZ010000059.1, forward strand.
ACGCTACACGTCCGGCCCTCTCTCACGGCGGTTACGGCGACAAGGTCTGCCGTCCTGACCCGAGAGGCCGATTCTAACAAAATCAGATACCCCGATTCAATATGTCCGGCAGAAATAAATAGCTGCAGAGGGCCAAAAGTGACCAGTTCACGATGTGCGCGGTCCAGCAATACGGGCACTCGCGCCGTGTAACGAAGATCAGCGAATAAGCAAGGTAAGCCGAGGTCACTGCCGCGCCGAGGGCAACGACCAAAAGGATCACCTCCGCGATCCTGCCGCCTATGACCCAGACTGCAACGGCCATCGCGGGATAGTACAGCGCCCCCACCAGTGAGTTAGGAACGCCGAAAAGGTGTGCCCTCGGCGTCTTCACCACGCTGGGCCCCTTGACTTCACCGCGGGCGGCTCGCCGGCTCTTGTTCAGCATGAAAAGCGACGCGTAGAGCGCAACTCCGCAAAGCACCGTGATGACTACCCGCACGACCATCGCTTGAATCGTCTCCTTCGAAAGGCTGCTGCGCTCGGGCTCCTCGTCGCCTCCTTCGCACTCGCTTATTTGGTGATCCGTCATCAACCGCGCGTCGAGTACGAAATCCGAACGATCGGCCCTTTAGCTTACCCGCTCGCGGTCGCAGTATTCGCACTCGTCGCATCGGCGCCGTTTTCGGTGACCGATGCGCTGGCGATTATGAACGGTGCGATCTTCGGACCCGTGAAGGGTACCCTCATCGATGCATTTGGACTCGTCGGCGCGGCGCTGCTCGGCTACTGGATCAACCGGCATGCGACGCGTTTATGGCGGCTCGAAGAGTATCTGCACCGCCTGCCGCCATGGGTCAAGCGCTTCCCTGTCGGCTCGCCGGCGTTCTTGCTCGCGGTGCGCGTCATTCCGGGTTTCGGCGGGACCATCGCGACGGCAAGTGCGGCAGCGTTTCGCGTACCGGTTTGGGTTCACGTCTGGACGATGTGCGCGATCGCGCTTCCGATTTGCGCGTTATTGACCATCTTCGGCGATCGTGTCACCGTGGCAGTGCACGGCTATGAATCGCGCGCGCGCCATTACGCGCGCCACTACTGCGAAACGCACCACTGCCTGCACTTCCATTTCCGCCGCATCGAACGGCCGTCGCCGTCGCCGTGACGGCGCCGCAAATCGTCGCCGATCGCGCCGCACTCGATCGGCTTTGCGCTCGCGTCTCCGAAGCCGATCGCGTCGGGCTCGACACCGAATTCCATGCGGAACGCACGTATTCGCCGCGCTTGATGGTGGTGCAGATCGCCTTCGACGACGGGGCCGCAATCGTGGATGCGCTCGCGATTACCGATCTCCGTAAACTTGCGCTCGCGCTCACGCACACGACGGTCGTCGGACACGCGCTATCGGCCGATTTGAAAATCTTTGCCGATCGATTTGAAGTCGTTCCGCCGCGCGTCTTCGATACGCAGGTTGCGGCCGCGTTTCTCGGTTACGGCATGCAAATCTCACTCGCGGACTTAGTGCGCGGCATCTGCGGCGTGCGGCTTTCGAAGTCGCAGACGGTCAGCGATTGGTCGGCGCGCCCGTTCTCTCAACGGCAGATCGAATATCTCGTGGACGACGTCGCGTATCTGCTTCCGCTCTACGACGCGCTTCGTCCGAGGTTAGAAGAGCTCGGCCGGTACGAATGGGTCTACGAAGAGTGCGCCGAGCTCGGGGATATCGAACGCTATCGCATCGACGAGCGGCGCGCGTATCTGCGGATTCCGGGCGCCATGCGCATGAATCGCCGCGAGCTTGCCATTTTGAACGAGCTGGTAAAGTTGCGCGACCGCGTCGCGCACGACCGCGATCTTCCCGTGCGCTACGTATTGCCCGACGACGTCGTCGCCGGCCTTGCGCTGCTCAAGCCCACGGTGCTCGACGATCTTTCGCAGTTGCGCCGGCTCGACGCCGGCATGAAACGGCAGCTCGGCGGTCCGATTCTCGCGGCGGTAACGCGCGGACAAGCAATCGACGAAGCCGATCTGCCCGAACGGCCGCACCGTCCGGCGGCCCCTGCACGCGACGCGCTGGTGGCGTTCATGAACGCCGCGATTGCGGAGATCGCGCGCGACGCCGGTTTGCCCGCCAGCCTGTTGGTGCCACGCGCGGCTCTCGAGCGTTTAGCGCGCGAGGTACCGCGGGATCGTGCGGGATTCGAGCGCACGCTCGCGTTGCAGCCGTGGCGGCTCTCGCTCGTCGCGGAGCCGCTGTGGCGACTGCTCTCGGGAGAGGCCGCACTTCGAATCGAAGGCTACGCGATAGGCGATCCAAAAGTACGCTTGTCCGATGAATCCACACCCCAATAGTTTTAACGCGCTCGACACGCTGAACGCCGGCGATCGTTCCTACCGCTATTTTCGCCTTGGCGCTTTGGAAGAGGCAGGCGTCGCGACGCTCGCGCGGCTGCCGTTTTCGCTCAAAATTCTTCTCGAAAATTTACTGCGGTTCGAAGACGGAAGCGTCGTTAAATCCGAGGATATCGAGGCGCTCGCGCACGGTGCCCGCTCGCGAAGCGATCGCGAGATTGCATTCACGCCGGCTCGCGTCTTGCTCCAAGATTTCACCGGAGTCCCATGCGTCGTCGATTTGGCGGCGATGCGCGATGCGATGGCGGCGATGGGCGGCGATCCGAAAGCGATCAATCCGCTGCAGCCGGTCGAGCTGGTCATCGATCATTCGGTGCAGGCCGATTACTTCGGCTCCCCCGACGCGCTCGCGAAGAATACGGAGATCGAGTTCGAGCGCAATCGCGAGCGGTACGCATTTTTAAAGTGGGGACAATCGGCGCTCTCGGGATTACGCGTCGTTCCGCCCGGCACGGGCATCGTGCACCAAGTCAACATCGAATATCTGGCACGCGTGGTTTTCCCCGGTGTCGCCCTTCGACACGCTCAGGGTGACACCGAAAAAAGCCTTGCCTATCCCGACACGGCGGTCGGCACCGATTCACACACGACGATGGTCAACGGTTTGGGCGTGCTCGCGTGGGGCGTCGGCGGCATTGAAGCCGAGGCTGCGATGCTCGGGCAGCCGGTCACGATGCTCATTCCCGAAGTCGTCGGTTTCCGCTTAGAGGGAGCGTTGCGCGAAGGCGTCACCGCAACCGATCTCGTGCTCACCGTCGCGGAGATGCTGCGCCGCAAAGGCGTCGTCGGAAAGTTCGTCGAGTTCTACGGACCGGGACTCGCCGCACTTCCGGTCGTCGATCGTACGACCATCAGCAATATGTCGCCGGAGTTCGGCTCGACGGTTGCGATCTTTCCTATCGACGATCGTACGCTGGAGTATCTCCGGCTAACGGGGCGCACGCCGCAACACGTCGCGCTCGTCGAAGCGTACGCGAAAGCGCAAGGGCTCTTTCACACCGATGCGACGCCGGAGCCCGAGTTCGCGGAGACGCTCGGCCTCGATCTCGCGACGGTCGAGCCGAGTCTTGCCGGTCCGCGCCGTCCGCAAGACCGGGTGCCGCTCGCGCAGGTTAAACCGTCGTTCGAAGGCGCACTCGACGACTGGGTTGCGGCGCGCGACCGCACCAACGGCGCCGTTTCGCGCTTTGAGGGCGAAGGCGGCGGCGGCACTGCCACGGTCCCGCAGCTGGTCGCGCCCGCGCTCGACGAAGTCTCCGACGGATCGGTTGTAATCGCTGCCATCACGAGCTGCACGAACACATCGAATCCATCGGTGCTCGTCGGAGCGGGATTGCTGGCTCGCAACGCCGTCGAGCGCGGACTCGCGACGAAAGCCTGGGTCAAAACGTCGCTCGCGCCGGGATCAAAAGTCGTGACCGACTATTTGGCCAAGGCGGGGCTGCAAGAGTATCTCGATCGTCTCGGCTTCAACCTGATCGGGTACGGCTGCACGACCTGCATCGGCAACTCCGGACCGTTGCCGGCCGAAGTCGCGGAAGCCGTCGCGGAGAGCGATCTCATCGTCGCAGCGGTGCTTTCGGGAAACCGCAACTTCGAAGGACGCATTCATCCGCAGGTGCGCGCGAATTATCTCGCGTCGCCGCCATTGGTCGTGGCGTATGCGCTTGCGGGGCGCATGGATATCGATTTGACGACCGAGCCGCTCGGTACCGACACCGCCGGCCGGCCCGTCTATCTCCACGATATTTGGCCGAGCAACGATGCCATCGCGGCAACGATCGCCTCGTGCATCAGCGAAGAGATGTTCCAGCGCGAATACGCCGACGTTTTTAATGGCGACGACAACTGGCGGGCGCTGAACGTTTCGGCCAGCGAACGGTATGCGTGGGATCCCGCTTCCGAATACGTTAAACGGCCGCCGTACTTCGACGGTATGCCCGCACGCCCGGCGCCGCTGCATGACATTGCGGGGGCGCGCGCGATTGCAGTGCTCGGCGATTCGGTCACGACCGATCATATCTCGCCGGCCGGCAGCATCGCGCGCAATAGCCCGGCCGGAAAATATCTGATGGAGCACGCCATCGAGCCGCGCGACTTTAATTCCTATGGTGCGCGCCGCGGTAATCACGAGGTGATGGTGCGCGGCACGTTCGCGAACGTACGCCTGCGCAACGCGCTCGTTCCGGGCGTCGAGGGTGGAGTAACGCGCTATTTGCCGACGGGCGAGCAGCTCTCTATCTTCGAAGCTTCGCAGCGATACGCGCGCGACGGCACGCCGCTCGTCGTCCTTGCCGGCAAGGAGTACGGTTCGGGCTCGTCACGCGACTGGGCCGCGAAAGGCCCGTATCTGCTCGGCATCAAGGCAGTGATCGCCGAATCGTTCGAGCGAATTCACCGCAGTAACTTGATCGGCATGGGCGTTCTCCCGCTGGAGTATCTCGAAGGCGCCGATCGCTCGACGTATGGGCTCGAAGGAGAAGAGATCTACGACATCACCGGCCTCGAGGGCGGAATCGAACCCCGCATGCGATTGCATGTGAAGGCGACCGATCCCAAGAGTGGGCGCTCCATCGACTTCGACGTGCGCCTACGGATCGATACGCCCAACGAAGCCGAGTATTATCGCCACGGCGGCATCTTACAGTACGTTCTACGCAATCTGCGCGGGAGTGTGGCGTAATGGAAGCCACACTCTTTCTCGCCGACTCTGCGCAAGCGTCGCCCGACGGTAAACTCCACGCGCTCGGCATCGGCTGGACGCACACCAGCAGTCCAATGACCGCGCCGTCCGCAATCGCGTTCATCTTGCACGTGCCGTGGGATGAAACGAACCGTCGTATCAAGTGGACGCTCGATCTTCTCGACGCGGACGGCAATGCCGTGGTCGTTCAGACCGGTCCGGAAAGCTTCTCCGGAATGCATATCGAGAACGAGATCGAGGTCGGGCGACCACCGGGAACCAAACCGGGCGCCGACATCAACGTTCCCTTTGCGGTGAACATCACGCCGATGCCGCTCGCACCGGATCGTACCTATGTCTGGGTCCTCAAAGTCGGCGAGCGCGAATGGCGCGCGCCCTTTGCGACGCGTCCGATGCAACAGAACGGACGCGGCTAATATTGCTGCCGTCGACGGCCGGCGCTACGGCGTTACGCGGCCGGTCTCGTTGTTATTGTAATCCGTAAACCACATTCGTTCGTCCGGACCTTCGACGATGCCCCATGGGTCGGCGTTGCTCAGGAGGCCGTTCGCATACTCTGTGATGACGCCGCTCATGGAGATACGCCCGATTTGCGAACCTTCTGTGAACCACATGGCGCCGTCGGGACCGGCCGCAATATCATTGATCCGCGAGGCGTGCGAATATTCCTTAACCTTACCCGACGTTGTAATGCGCCCGATATTGCCGCCATTCTCTCCAAACCACAGCGCACCGTCGGGGCCCAAGGCTATGCAGTTGGGCAGGCTATGGATGCCCGTGGTGTATGACCTGATGATTCCGTCCAGGGCAATTCTTCCAATGGCGTCTGTCGGCTGTTGCTCGGTGAACCAGAGCGCGTCGTCCGGACCGGCCGTAATGTCGCCGACTTGCCCGCCGACGGCGTAGAACGTCATTTTACCTCGGGTATTGATTCTGCCGATCGCGCCGCCGCTCGCACCCGAAGCAGTGAACCAAAGAGCCCTGTCCGGACCCGTCGTAATGTTCAACGGCGTGTGGCTTGGCACGTTGTAATTTGTAAATCGTCCGTTCGTCGTCAATCGTGAAATGCGATTGTTGTAGGAATCCGTCAGCCATAATGCGCCGTCGGGACCGGCCGTGATGTCCTGATATCCGAAATAGTTGCTCGCCGCGGAGTAATGATGCTGCGCTTTGCCGGAGGTCGAAATACCGGTAACGATCGCCGGACCAAAGTCTTGATCAATGTCGTCAATGACCCAAATCAGACCGCCTGGTCCGGCCGCAAGCATCCCGACATAGTAGTTGCCGCTGCCGCCGCTGCCGTATCTCGGCAGATCGTCGAACTCGCGGATTCTAACGGTTTCACTTTCGACTCGCATCGGCGCCGACCGATTCGCACCGCCGC
>JAFAOZ010000180.1 GCA_019247395.1 Vulcanimicrobiota bacterium
CGCTCATCGGCAAGATGGAGAACGACCTAAAATCCATTCACGGCGTCGCCGACGTCATCTCACTCGCCGGCTACAATTTGCTGACGTACGTTCAGACTCCCGACACGTCGAGCTTCATCGTGGTCCTCAAGGATTGGGCCGAACGCAATGCCGAGCACATCTCGCTGCGCGACATCGTCGCGGAGATCGACAAGAAGATGGACGCCTATCCGCAAGCGGCCTCCTTCCCGTTCGTGCCGCCCACGATTCCGGGGCTCGGCAATGCATCCGGCTTTGCCTTCGAGCTTCAAGATACGGGAGGCCACACGGTCAACGAGCTGGCTGCGGTTGCCGACAAGGTCGTTGCCGCCGCGCGTAAGCGGCCCGAGCTGACCGCGATCAATAACACGATGCGGACCTCTATTCCATTGCTGCAGCTCGACGTCGACCGCGACCGCGCGGCCACGCGCGGCGTCGCCGTGAGCGACGTCTTCAAACAGCTTCAAGCGATGCTCGGCGGGTTGGTCGTCGACGAGTTCACCTATTTCAACCGTACCTGGGACGTGATGATTCAGGCCGAACCGGAGTTCCGCGCGAACCAGGGCAGCCTCGCGTCCATATACGTTCGCAACGACACGGGCCAGATGGTCCCCTTGCGATCGGTTACCACGGTTCGGCGCGATCTCGGTACCGATTTCATTCAGCGATTCAATACCAACCGCGAGATACAGATTTTCGGATCGAACGCACCGGGATATAGTACGGGCCAAGCGATTGCGGCGATGTCCGAGGTTGCGGCGAAGACGATTCCTGCCGGTTATACTTACGGCTGGTCCGGAACCGCGTATCAAGAAGTAACGGTCGGCAACACCCAAAATATTATCTTTGCCTTCTCCGTGCTGCTCGTCTTCTTGTCGCTCGCGGCGCAGTACGAGAGCTGGGTCATGCCGCTGGCGGTGCTGCTTGCCGTGCCGACCGGCGTCTTCGGCGCCTTCCTTTCGGTTTTGCTGTGGCGCTTGGACAACAACGTCTACGTTCAAATCGGCATCATTCTGGTGATCGGCCTCGCAGCGAAGAACGCCGTGCTTATCGTGGAGTTCGCCCGCGAGCGACGCGCGCATGGAGCATCCATCAGTGAAGCCGCCACCGATGCCGCACGGCTTCGGTTCCGCCCCATCCTGATGACCTCGTTCGCTTTCATTATCGGCGTCATACCGCTGATGCTCGCGCACGGCGCCGGCGCCGCGTCCCGGCAGGCACTCGGCTCAACCGTTTTCGCCGGTATGCTCGCGGCGACGTGCCTCGGGATCTTCTTTACGCCGTCGCTCTACGAGCTTTGCCAGCGATTCATCGAACGGGGCAAAAAGCCCAGCGAAGACGAGACGTCTGCGGAGCTCGCCGCACCGCATCCGAGAGAGGAGCCCGCGTGAAGCTCCTCCTCGCGTTGGTCGCGCTCGTTCAACTGATCGCCTCGTGCGTGCCCAACTCGCCGTCGGCACCCCCCGACGCGCAGCTTCCGGGAGTCTACCGCGGCGATGCGTCGACGGCGGCTTCGCTCGGGAACGTGCCGTGGCGCGAGCTGTACGACGATCCGGTGCTGCAGGGCTTGATCCAGAAAGCGCTCGCGCACAATTTCAACGTCGAAATCGCGTATACGAACATTCTGCAAGCCGAGGCAAATCTCGGAATCACGGCTGCGAATCAATCGGTCTTCGTCAACGGCGTCGTTCAGGCGCCGTACGACGCGACGACCGGCAGCAAAGCGCCGGGCACTCCAAGCTCGCAGTTCTTGCCGCTCGCGGGGATCACCGCGAACTATCAAGTCGATCTGTTCGGCAAACTCGCCTCGGCAACCGGATCCGCTCGCAATCAACTGCTCTCGACGCAGGCGGCGTTCGAGACCGTCCTTGCGACGGTCGTCGCGGAGGTTGCAACCGCCTATTTTCAGCTGCGCGAGCTCGATCAAGTTCTCGCCTTTACGCAAAGTGCGGTCACGGTACGTGAAAAAAACGTACGATTGATGACCTTGCGGGTGCAAGGCGGCGAATCTTCGATGCAAGACCAGCGCCAAGCCGAACAATCGCTGTACGAGGTCTCGCAGAACGTTCCGGCGTTAAAACAGAGCATCGCTCAGACCGAGAACGCGCTGGCGGTACTCACCGGAGACTACCCGCACGACATCCAGCGCGGTTTGACGCTCGAGCGGCAAATCAAGATGCCGGCCCTGCCGCAAACGGGCGTCGCCAGCGAGCTGCTTCAGCGCCGGCCCGACATCCGCCAGGCGGAGTACGCGATTGCTGCGGCCGCCGGCAACGTCGATGTGGCTCGCAAGCTGCTCTATCCATCCATAACGCTCGGAGCTTCGGCTGCGGTCGGCGGTCAAATCATCAATGGAGAAGCGATCAAAGCTCCGATTCCGATTTTGACGCCGATCAATGGTGCGTTCTATGGCCCGCTCGGACTCTTTTCGATCGTCGCGCAACTCTTGCAGCCGATCTTCAACGGCGGTCAAATCCGCTCGCAAATCCACTTGGCGGAGGCGCAAAAACAGCAAATCGCGGTGTCATATCTTCAAACCGTCCATCGGGCGTTCCAAGAAGTCTCCGACGACATCACCTCGTATAACGAGTTGAGGCTTCGAACGACGCAGCTCGAGTTGTACGAGCGCGCCTCACTCGACTCGGTTCGCTTGGCGATGGAACGCTATGAGAACGGCTACACATCGTATCTCGAAGTGCTCGACGCGCAGACGCGCGAGTATCAGGCCCAAACCGACGTAGCTCAAGGCCATTTAAACGAACGGCTCGCGCTCGTGCAGCTCTACCTCGCCCTCGGCGGCGGTTGGCAAACGCAATGATACACCCACGCCCACAAGAGAGGTTCGCATGAATTGGTTCGTCGCAACGCTCAGGCAATATCCCGAGATTGCGCTCTTTTTGTCAATCGGAATCGGATACTGGGTTGGCGGCAAGAGCTTCAAGGGCTTTAGCCTTGGCTCCGTGACCGCAACGCTGCTCGCGGCAATCGCCATCGGTCAGCTAGGCATCAAGATCTCCGGCGACGTCAAGGCGACGTTTTTCCTGATCTTCCTCTTCGCGATCGGGTACGGCGTAGGGCCGCAGTTCATTCGCGGTATCACCAAGGACGGCTTGCCGCAAGCGATTTACGCAGTCATCGTTTGCCTTTTCTGTCTTGGTTCCGCAGTCGGCGTCGCGAAGGTCGCTGGTTACGACGCCGGTGCGGCGGCCGGCCTCTTTGCGGGATCGCAAACGATCTCGGCGTCGATGGGCTTGGCGACGGACGCGATCAATCGCTTGGGGCTTTCGGCGGATCAAACCAAAGCAATGCTCGACATTATGCCGACCGCGTACGCCGTAACGTATATTTTCGGGACGGTCGGGTCGGCGATCGTGATTGCAATGCTCGGCCCAATCTTGCTGCGCATCAATCTCAAGAAAGCGGCGAAAGAATACGAAGAGGCGCACGGCGGCAAACGCGAGCTCGGAGGTCTCGGAGATGCCTGGCAAGCCTACGACGTGCGAGCGTTCCAAATCGCGCCCAATGCTACGGTCGCCGGTAAAACGGTCGCTGAAACGGAGGCCATGCTAACCGCAGCAACGGCCGCACTCGGCAATAGGATGTACGTATTGGGTGTTCGCCGCGGGCAAACAATAAGCGAAGCCACCAGCGACATGGTGCTGCAGCCCGGAGATGTCGTCTCGGTGGTCGGCGAGCGCGACCAAGTGATCGCGTTGCTCGGGCATGCCAGCAAAGAAGTCGACGATCCCGAGCTGATCTCTGCGCCGATTGAGGGCGTCGACGTCTACATCACCAACAAGGAGGTCGAGGGAAAGACGCTGGCCGAGCTTGGAGGCCTTCCGGGCGCGCGCGGTGTTTACGTTCGCAGCATCAAGCGCGGAGTTGGCGAGACGGTGATCCCCGTGCTCGGCGACACGACGCTCCAACCCGGCGACGTCGTGAGGCTGGTAGGCCGCACCGAAGACACGAGCGTCGCCGCCAAGGCGCTGGGCGTCGTCGACCGCGCAACCGACGTCGCCGATGTCGCGTTCATCGGTCTTGCAATCACGCTCGGCGCATTGATCGGCGCGATCGTCATTAAGGTTGCCGGCGTTCCAATCACGCTTTCAACGGCCGGCGGCGCGCTGATCTTAGGCATCGTCTTCGGCTGGTATCGCGCGGTGCGTCCGACCTTCGGCCGCATTCCGAATCCGACGCTCTGGTTCATGAACTCGGTCGGCCTCAATATGTTCATAGCGGTGATCGGAATCACGGCCGGCCCGAAATTTATCGCGGGGTTGCAACAGCTTGGCTTCGGCCTTTTCTTATGGGGCATCGTCGCAACGACCGTGCCGCTGATCCTGGGGATGTTCCTCGCCAAATACGTCTTTCGGTTTCACGATGCGATCACGCTTGGGGCAATCTCGGGAGCTCGCACGACAACGGCTTCGCTCGGCATGGTTACAGACGCGGCGCAAAGCCAAGTGCCCGCACTAGGCTACACCGTGACGTATGCGGTCGGAAACACCCTGCTGACAATCTGGGGCATGTTCATCGTCATGCTCGTTCACTAAAACACTTGGCTGAACGCTGAGAATGGAATTCGACATGAAGACTCTGGAAAAAAACAAAAACGGACGACGCATAGACGCTTTCTTCGCAACCCCCGGAGCACGTGAAGATCGTTGGCGCGAGCTCGTCGATGCTGCTAAGAAGTGGGCGGCGGGAACGGGCAGCCGCGCTGCGTTCGAATCGGCATTAAGCGATGCGGCAGTCATCGAAGCCTTTCACGCCTATCCGGGGCCGAGCCTCATGGCGGCATTACGCGATCGCGCTGAAGCCGATGACGGTGCGGGAGCGGCTGCGCTCGCGTGGCGCATCGCGCAGGCATTGCTTACGCGCTCGTTTCGACAGCATGCGTCGGATTGGGATCCGCACTCCGAGACCGCGGCGGTCCCCGACGTCTTGCCCCCGACTCTCGGACGCTCCGGGGCTGCTCCGCCGCCCTACTTTGAGGTGCTCATCGTCACGGGAGCGCCGATCGAACGATGGCCGTCAGTCGCGGCTGAATGGCGCCGGCTGCGCCGCCCTCAAGATCCGTTCGTTTATGAGCCCGTCATTGTCGGCACGGCCGAGGATGCGGTTTCCGCAGTGATGTTGAACGCGGATCTCGCCGCGGTGGTAATCCACGAGGGCTTTGGATATCACTCGCGCCACGATGCTACCGTCTTGAGGAGCATCGTCGATTCCGTCGCGAAGAAAGAGCTTTCGGACGGGTCGGCGCTTCGTTTGGCGCGGGTCATTCACGAATCGCGTCCAGAACTCGATCTCTACCTGCTTTCGGATCGACGCGTCGAGGAGATCGCGGGCGATCCGGGAGCCGATATCGTTCGGCGTGTCTTCTACGCCGTTGAAGAACTGCTTGAGCTGCATCTGGCGATACTGGAAGGCGTTGCGGCGCGCTACGAGACGCCGTTCTTCGATAATCTGAAGAAATATGCGCAGCGGCCGATCAGCACGTTTCACGCGCTTCCGATCGCCCGCGGAGCGTCGATCTTCAGGTCGGACTGGATTCGAGACATGGGCGACTTTTATGGCCCGAATCTTTTCTTGGCCGAGAGCAGCGCGACGACGGGCGGCCTCGACAGCATGCTCGAGCCGACGGGGACCATCAAACGCGCGCAGGAGCTGACCGCGCGCGCGTTCGGCGCCGAGCGCGTCTTTTTCGTGACCAACGGGACGTCGACGAGCAACAAGATGGTTGTGCAGGCATTGCTTGCGCCCGGCGACATCGCGATCGTGGACCGTAACTGTCATAAGTCCCATCACTACGGGATGGTGCTGAGCGGGGCACAGCCGATCTACGTCGAGGCCTTCCCGCTAACCGAGTACTCGATGTACGGAGCGGTGCCGCTGCGCACGATCAAACAAGCGCTCCTAGCGGCAAAGCGCGATGGGCGGCTCGATCGCGTCAAAATGATCGATCTAACCAACTGCACCTTTGACGGCCACATGTACAACACGCGCCGGGTCATGGAAGAGTGTCTTGCCATCAAACCCGATCTGATCTTCCTTTGGGACGAAGCGTGGTCCGGATTCGCCCGATGGTCGCCGTTCCTGCGGCCGCGCACCGGGATGGGCGCCGCGGCGGAGATCGAAACATGGCTGCGCGACCCCGCGAGCGTCGCTGCGTACGAGCAGCAGCGCGCCGAGCTGGGGGACAATCCGTCGGACGAAAAGCTGCTCGATACGCGTTTACTTCCCGACCCGCGCAAAGTACGGCTCCGCGTTTATCAAACCAACTCGACGCACAAGTCGATGTCGGCGCTGCGGCAAGGGTCGATGATTCTCGTCAAGGACGTCGAGTACCATACCGTGGAGCAGCAGTTCAAAGAAGCGGTCTTTACGCATGCATCTACCAGTCCCAATCAACAGCTCATTGCGAGCCTCGACGTCGCGCGGCGGCAGATGGAGCTTGAAGGCTTCGGTCTCGTAGCCAACGCCATCGAGATCGCGTTGGCGATTCGTCGCGAAGTGAATAGGCATCCCCTCATCTCCAAATATTTTCACGTCGCCCGGGCAGACGCGATGATCCCCGCCGGCTATCGTAAGAGCGGTTTCACAGACTTCCTCGATGAGGACTGGGCGGCAGCCACGCGGAGCATGCGCGAGGACGAGTTTTATCTCGATCCCACGCGGATGACGCTCGTCTGCGGGACGGCCGGTTACGACGGAACCCAGTTCAAGAATCTGCTGGCGAATCGGTATAGCATCCAACTTAATAAGACGTCGCGCAACAGCGTCTTGTTACAGTCGAACATCAACAACACACGCAGCGACGTGGCGCATCTGATTCGGGTCCTCGTCGAGATCTGCCGGGAGATCGAAGAACGGCTCGCATCCGGGGGCGAGGGGGAGCGTGGCGCCTTTGCGG
>JAFAOZ010000229.1 GCA_019247395.1 Vulcanimicrobiota bacterium
TCCGAAGCGCCACCGATTGTCGAGGATGTCGACGTCGTCGAGCTGCTGCGCAGTCAAGTCGAAGCGGCCCGCCGGCTGGACGATCGCCGAACGATCGACTACAGCGTTGACGGCGTTCGCACGATTGCTGCCGATCGCGGCGAGCTCGGCGAAGCAGTATGGAACGTGATCGAAAACGCACTGAAGTATGCCCCCGACGCGCCGATCCATTTGAGCGCGTCGCGGACGAACGGCCATGCCGTGATTACGGTGCGCGACGAGGGCCCGGGGATGTCGGAATCGGAGCGGCTGCACGCGTTCGAGCGTTTCTATCGCGGCGACCGTCGCGGCGAGATCACCGGCAGCGGTCTCGGCCTTGCAATCGCAAAGCGCGCCGTCGAGCGCGCGGGCGGCGACATTTCGATCGACAGCGCGCCGGGCCAAGGCACCGCCGTCATCATCAAAATTTAAAGCGACTCAGGATAGTTTCAGGCGCTCGGCGAGCGCCTTTTTTATAATTCGCCTGACATGGCGTCACGTCGGTGCGTTGCTGCAGCCGTAGGCCTCGTGCTTCTCTTTGCCATTGTGACGCTCCGCGCGACGGCGCAAGGCGAGAGCGGCGAGATTGATATCGTCGTCGTCGACGCCACGACCAAGCAGCCGCTCGAACTGGCGCGCGTCCTGCTCGACGGGCCGGTCATCACATCGGAGCTGACCGGCAAAAACGGCAAGGTCACCTTCACCGACGTACCCGACGGCATCTATCACGCGCGCATCGTGAAACGGGGTTATGCGAGCCTCTCGTCGGCGCCGTTCGAAGTGCTCGACGGGCGGGTCGTCACCGTGAACTTTGCGCTTGCGTTGGAGACGAACGGTCTGAAAGTCATCGGTCAGGTCACCGCGCGGGCGTCGGCAACGATATCGTCGACGAGCATCGATCAGAATTCACCGCAACGCCGCCTTTCAAACGACTTAGCCGACGCGATCAATAAGCTCTCGGGCGTCACCGTTTCGACCTCGAGCGACGACAGCGACGCAACGCAAACGATCTCGCTGGAAGGCCACGATGCATCGCAGACGCAGTTGACGCTCGACGGCATTCCGCTCAACGCGCCGGGATCGACTGGTAATCTCGGCGGCTTCGCGACCGACCTTTTCCAAGGCGCCTCGGTGCACATGGGTCCGAGCTTGGGCGGCCTGGGCGGTTCCGTGAACTTCAGCACGCTCCAGCCGACGCTGAGCTGGATCACGCAAGTGCAAGCATCGGTTGGCACGATCGGCCGCTATAACTATTCGATTGCCGAGACCGGATCGGCCGGCAAGCTCGGTCTCGCGGTGCAAACGGTGAGCCGGCTCAACCCGAGCTGGGTTGATGGGGAAAGCTACCTGGACGCAAGCGGCCTCGACTACGTGCACGACGGCGACAGCACCATTTCGGGCAACCTCTTGAGCGCCCGTTACGAATTCGGCGACAATAACACGCTCAGCGGCATGTTCATGAACTCAACGCGCAATACGAACATCGTGTGTTTGCGCTATAACGGCGAACCGGCGACCACCCTGCCGTGCGGATACGGCCCAAACAATACCGACGACACCAACGTTCAGATGTATTCGTTGTCGGATACAGCGCTGCTTGGCGCAACACAACTGCAGACGTCGGTTTTCTCGTTGGATTCCACCGGCCTTATGAACCAACTGGCGCGCTACGTCAACGGCTTGCCGTCGCCTACCGGATTCTCGAGCGACACGCGCTCGACGGGATACGTCGTTAACGCGACACTTCCGGCGCAGCAGCGGCACACGATCGCGATTCAGGCATACGGCACGTCGTCGCAATTCACCACGACGCCGCTGATTCCGCAAGCCGCGCAGTATTACAGCGGTTCAGAAACGACGCAATACAACGTTTTGCAGGCGAGCGATACGATTCACTCGAGCGACAAGCTGACGCTCTTGGGCTCCGCGGGTTTGAGCACGGCCACCGGCAACAGCGGCATTTCGGAACTGGCGACCGCCGGAGCAACGTGGCGCCCGACGGCGCGCGACACCTACGCCGCGTCATTTACGCTCGGCGGAGCGGCCGCAACGCAGGGGCGCTTGCAGATTCTGACGGACCCGGCGTCGCTGCGGTTCGATTGCGTCGGCAAGGTTGCGTTCGGGAGTGCGCCGGGTCAATCGCCGACCAACAGCTCGTCGAACTCGTTGCGCGTGAGTTACACGCATCAGCTGCATGGCGGGAACGTATCGCTCACACTGTATCGCCAGGTGCAGAACGGCGTGCTGCTGCCGGTGGACGTCAACGGCTACATTCTCAATCAACTCGGACAGCTTCCCTATGGATACTTGCAGCAGGTTCAAGCGATCTATAACTCCCCGGCGGGCTGCAATGCGCCGCCGAACACGCCGTTTGCAGCTCAGCAGCTCTATTTCACGACGCCGGTATCGGGCGTGCGGCGTCTGTACCAAGGCGCTGCGCTCACCGGCTACGTCACGTTTGGGAACCTGGTCGTTCAGGGATTTTACAACCTGACCGGTGCACAGGCCAACTCGGGCACGTATCTCTTCGACAATCCGTGGTCCATCACGATTCCGGGACAGCAGCTGCCGAACGTGCCGCTGCAGCGTGCGGGCGTGGTGCTGGACTACAAGGCGCCGCACTCAATGCTCGAATGGCTTGCCGACGCGCAGCACGTCGGCGGTAACAATCCGAACAATCTACCGCCCTACACGACGTTCGACGCCGGCGTGACGGCACAACTCACACGTGGAACGCTGACGTTAGCAGCGACGAACGTTACGAACGCATATTCAGGGATCTTTGCAAGCCCCGCCAACGCGGTACCGTACACAACGGCGGGCGGTTTCGCGATCGCCAATATTGCGCGACCACTCACGCCGCGGACGTACTCACTCACTTATTCGGCGCGCTTTGGCGAAGGCGTTTCCTCACAGACCGGCACCGCATTTCAGCCGCGCGGCACGGGCGGCCGCGGCTTGTTCGGTGGTGACCAGGCACCACCCGGCGCACCACCGGGATCGGGCGGGGCTGGCGGCCGCGGATTCCAATCGCTCTTCTCACCGTTGCCGCAAACGCCGCCGGCCGATCCGTTCGCCGTCGGTGCCAACGCTGCAACGTGCACCGCTGAAAATGCGGCGAAGGCACAACAGCTCGCATCCGAAGTGAAAGCGTATGTCGCACAGATCGAATCCGCGCACACCCCAGCGGGCTATCCAGCGACGATGCCCGCACCGGCATTGAGCGATGCGACGATCACGTACCACGGCATGGGTACGACGTACGCGCTGGCGATTACGCCCAAGGGCACGGGCATGCTGCGTGCACTGGCCGGATGCCTTTCGCTGCACATCGCCCGTGCGGACGACGTTACGCAGCGTAAGCTCTACGCGCCCTCGAGTTCGCTCTTCTTCGTGCCGCAACTGAACTTTATGCCGGCGGTCGGGCTCTACTTCGTCGCGCGTCAGCAGCAGGCCGGACAAGAGGCATTCCGATTCTACGCACTGCCTGCAGCGCCGCCAAAAGATCCCTTTGCGATCCGCACTTCGACTGCGTGCACGGGCCAAGCCGAGAACCTGGCGACGCAAGCACTGGATGAACTAAAGAATCACTTCGCGACAGGCGCGCCGGCGCCGAGCTTTACCATCGTTTCTAACACGGCAAAGGCCGGCGCGTGGTACGAGCTCGATCCCGGCGACGTCACACTAGTACCGGCGCTGATTCAGTGCGGTCGCGTTGCGGCCGCGACGGCGGATCAGCTAACGCAACGCGGTTTTGACGGAAAGACGATTCCCGCCCTCAACTACGCGCCGGCGCTCGGGCTCTATATCGTGCGCCCCCAGCCGCGCCCGTCGCCGTCACCGTAACGCTTAAGCTACGATTAAATCTCGGGCGAGCGTCCTTGCTCGCGCGCGCGTTCGACCATCTCGCGCATGCGGGGATG
>JAFAOZ010000309.1 GCA_019247395.1 Vulcanimicrobiota bacterium
GCGTCGGAAGGCGGAATTTCGTCGCCCTCGTCGCGGCGCACGGACAGGCTCAGTTCGATCGCATCGCGCGCCATGGCAAGCGCGTCTTCAAGGTTATCGCCCTGCGTTACGATCTCCGGAAGCGCGGGCACGGTTACCGTAAAGCCACCTCCTTCACTCGCGGCACACGGTTCCAAAACAACGGCATAACGGAGCTCTTCCACGTTGTGGAAGGTTCGCCATGGATGTGGCCGGCCCCGCCGCATCGAGCAACGGGCCGCAACCACGTTAGCAAATTCCCAATTTGCTAACATTTTGCTAACCGCTAACATGCATTACCCCATGGTTGCACTTCCCATTGTGTGAGGGTCCAATTCGGCAAGAAATAGAATCTAAACCACTTGCCGCCGACGATGCAGAACGTGGCGAAATCGGTAAACTGAACGTCGAGTGCGCCGTCTGAACGCCAATCGTAAGCACCATCAGGGGTGGGCGATCCTAAAGGCCCTAGGGGCCCAGAGCCACCATATTTTAGAGCAAGGCGTACGATTTCGCTGCGCGTCATGCCCTTGTGGATGTTGCGCTCAAACCTGATTTCCGCAATGCGCCCCGGTAAGCCAAAAATGTAGGGATGAAGCCAGGCAAAGGCTAGCAGAGCGATAACGAGCACTACAGCAAACCGCCAGCGCTTTTTCATCACTTGGTTCGTCTTTGGCCTAGTAGCCAACAATACCCCAAACAGCGCGAGCGTCAAGAGCCCAAGCAAAATCATCTAAGGCGCGCTATTTGCCGTAGATAATCAACCTTCCCAGGGCTTTGGATGAAAGCGCCTGGGCGCAGAGTCGAGCTTTCGCAGCGGTAATAGCTACTCCAGCGGGAGGCCGTGAGTGACGGCGCCGACTCCCAAAAATAATTAGCGGCGCCGCAATCCAAACGCGTCCCTGCCCCGTTAGGTGCGAAACGGAGAAAGGAGCTTCGCGACGTGCAACGGGCGGCGACCTTTGTTCTGTGGGCGGTGTGCCTGCCGTTAATAGCGGCGCGTAGCGCCGCCGCCCACCCCCTCGGCAACTTCACGATCAATCACCTAGCGCGGATCGAAGCGAGTGCACACGATCTGCACGTTCACTACGTGCTCGACATCGCCGAGATCCCGACATTCCAAATCATGCATGTCTCCGAGGGCTGGACGCCCACGAGCATGCGCGCGTGGGCGAACGACGAGAGTAGAATCGTTGAAATCGGCCTGCAGATCGCGGCAAACGGGGTCGCGTTGCCGCTGCACTGCCAAGCGACGTCGGCAAAAACGCGCCCCGGCGCGGGCGGACTGCCGATACTGTACTGGACCGGCGACTACACGGCGCCGATTCCGCAGCACGCAAGCATCAGCGTCCGCGACCTGGTCTACGCCGATCGCCGCATCGGCTGGAAAGACATCGTGCTTCCCAGCCTGACCGACCCGACGCACGAGCTGCGTTCCTATCCAAATGCGCTCATTGGCTCGCCACGCCGCAACGACGCGGCAACCTTCGACATCCTCGCCGGGCGCATCACGCACGCGCGAGTCAGCGCCGACGACAACACGTCTTGGGGCGCTTCGTCGATCGTACGCTCGTCCGCGCTCTCCGATCTCATCGCGCACGACGCGCAAACGCCGCTCTGGGTGCTCTTCACGGTGCTGGCGGCGTTCGGGCTCGGCGCGCTACACGGCTTGGAACCGGGCCACGGGAAGGCACTGCTCGCCTTCACGCTCGTTGGCGCGCGCGCCACGTTCAAGCAAGCCGTGGTTCTCGCCGCCGCGCTGACATTTGCGCACACCATCGCCGTCGTGCTGCTCGGGGTGCTGCTCTGCTTCGCGGCCGGTTTCGCGACCGAAACTCTCTTCACGTGGATTACGATCGTCTCCGGCGTCGCGGTCGCCTTCATCGGCGCACGCAGCCTCTCGAGCGCACTGTCGCACACGCTCGCTCATCATTACCACCACGATCACCACAACCACGGGCACTCGCACGCGGTCCCCGGTTCAGCACCGCTCCATTTTCGGAGCGCGGTCGTCACGGCGATGAGCGGCGGCATCGCGCCGTGTCCGGCGGCAATCGTCGTGCTGCTCACCGCGCTACACCTACATCGGGTCGGCTACGGGCTCGCGCTCATCGTGATATTCAGTCTCGGTCTGGCTACCGTGCTGAGCGGACTCGGTCTCGCCGTCGTTCACGGCGCCGCGTGGCTCGGCCGGCGGTCCGCTTTCGCGAAGCTGACGCGCGTCGCGCCATTCGTTACCGCCAGCGTGATCTCCACGATCGGCGCGGTACTGCTGGTGCAAGGCCTAATCGCGCAAGGCGTTGCCGTTTCCGAGCCGGCCGCAGTCTTCGCGGCGCTGCTCGCCATCGCCGTCATCGCTTTTCTACCTGCGTTTCTCTCAACGCGGTCCGCGCACCGCATCCTCATCGCAAAGGAGACTCCATGAGACTGCTCCGCTCCATCGGAACGATGGCGGCGGTCTTTCTGTTCGCGTTCTCGATTTCGCTCTATGCGTTCAAGGCGGCGCGAGGATCCGATCACCAAGACTCGCCGACAGTCGTCAAAAACCCACTTGCCGATATCACCGACGTCTATGCGTTTCCCGATCCGCACGACGCGTCACGCGTCACGCTGGCCATGGATGTTCGGCCGCTCATTCCCAGCGGAATGTACGCCGGTATCGGCCTCGACCCCAACGTGCTCTATCAAATCAAAGTCGCCACCAAAGGCGTGACGTCAAACTCGATCAAGGAAGACACGGTGATTCAGTTCACCGCGGATGCCGCCGGATCGTCGCAACACGTGACGCTCTACGGCCCCGCGGCGCCCAACGAAGTCGGAACGACGAATACGCTCGTCGCGAAAACCGGCACGTTCGACTTCGGAAAGGTCGCGACGCTCGACAAAGACATCAAGGTGTTCGTCGGACCGCGGCGAGATCCGTTCTTCTTCGATCTGGCCCAGTTCTTTAAGATCGTTCCCGATCGCAACTACATGAACCATCCGCACACGCCGCCGGCAACGGCAACCTCGTTCCGTTTTGCCCACGCCGACCAGAAGATCGTCCTCAACGGCGTCAGTTACGGAACCGCCGGATCGAACAACTGCGTCATCAAGAAGCCGCACGACTATCTCGCGCCATACGACGTGCTCTCCATCGTCATCGAGATGCCCAAGAAGATGCTCGCGCCGGCGAGCGGATCGCCTGGAGTGATTGCCCTCTGGGCCACGACCGGCACGCCCAACGGCCGTCCGGAATAGGAGCCACTTAATGAACAAACGCTACATCCTTGGCCTCATTACCCTCGCGTTGGCCGGTGCGATCGTCGGAGGCTGCAGCTCCAGCTCGCGCGCGTTCAATCCGCAAGCGCCGCAAAGTCCAAGCGAATCGGCCGGTGGAAAAACGGTCGCCTACAAACAGATCGAGCTGCTCTCGCGTCCGGCCGTGAAGGAGGCGTTCGAGCTCTTCGAAGATCACAACACCACCAATCGCTCGGAACCGTACGCCGATCCGGTCTTGCAAGGCCAGATCAAGTCGTTCTCCGAGATGTTCCGCAGCAAAACGTGGGCCGAAACCCTGCAAGCCGTCTTGTATCCCAACGTCATGAAGGCCGACCTCTCGCAGAATACGACGAAAGCGGCCTATCTCGGCTACGAAACCGGAGGCGCGACGGGCAGCAAGTTCGGCGGACGCGCGCTCGACGACGACATCATCGACATCTCGCTCGGCGCGATTTTCGGCAACACCCTCTCGGCGCTCGGCCTGATCCCCGACGATCATAAGGAAGCGCCCTGTCTTGCGTTGGACAACGTCGCGTACGACAAGAACAACACCACAACGTTCCCCTACATCCAGGCACCGCTCTAACGTGAGCGGACGCAGCGCGGCTGTCGTTCTCGTTGCGGCAGCCGCCGTCGGGGCGGCCTGGCCGTGGTTCGCCGCGCATCGGACGCAGGCGAGCACGGCTTCGTCCGCCCCGGTTTATGCCGATTACCGCGCGCGCAACGCTACCATCGCCTTCGCCGAAGCGCAGACGCGTCGCGATCCCGACGATCAGATCACGCGGCGCGTGCTCGGCGCCGAATACTTGCAGCGGTTTCGGGAGACCGGCGACCTCAACGACGTGACGCGCGCCCTCGCCGCGGCGACGCGCTCGCTGCAGCTGCAGCGCCAAGGCAACGACGCTGCGCTGAGCGTAATTGCCTCGTGCGAGCTCGCGCTGCATAAGT
>JAFAOZ010000321.1 GCA_019247395.1 Vulcanimicrobiota bacterium
GCATGCGCACAGACCCGCTGCGCGATCGGAATCACTCGAGCATAGCCTTCGGAGCGCGCTCTCTCCGCCGCGTGCGCGGCTTCGACCGCCGCATCGGAGAACCGCCCCAATCGCAGCAGCGAACCGGCAACGAGACCTTGCGCCGACAGGCTCTCTAAACGATTGGTCGCGAGCGATGCCGCCGCTCGCGCTGCCTTGAGCGAGCGCCGCGGATCGCCGATCGTGACCTCGATGTCGGCGGCGGCAAAGCTGAGAAACGACCGCACCCGCGCGGGAAACGACGGACTGGCTGCGTCGACGAATTCGCGATACGCGCGCCGGTCTTCAACGCTGCGCGAACGCAGCCAGCGCGTGAGCAGTAGCTGATGATGCGCAAAGAACGCGCGGCCGCGCAACCCGTGCTCGTCGGCCAACGCTGCGGCGCGCGCAAAGAGGGCTTCGGCGATGCTCGGATGTGCCGCAGTGAAGTTCGCGAATTCCGCCCGCAGCGTCAGCAGATCGACGGCGACGTCTGCCGCGGCGGATTGCTCGAGGCTCGTCAGTTCGCGCAACGATGCAGCGGCCTTTTGCGTTTCGCCGCGCCGCAGAGCGCCGGCCGCAACCACAAAGGACGTGCGATAGCCGCGTGCTGCGTAGCCGTTGGACGGCAACGCAACCGCCGCGGGACCATTGCTAAACCATTCGAGCAACAGTGCCAGGGCTTGTGCGTGGTCGCGCATCGCCGCAGCGCGATCCGCCTGCATTTCGTCGCGTGTCAGGATAGCGGCGCAGTCGGCAAGCTCCGCGCGGGCGCGCTCGAAGCGATGCGACCAGATATGCGTTTCCGCAAGCCGCAAGAGCGCCTCGCACGTAATGGCCGGTTCGCCGCCGCTTGAAAGCACGTCGTGCGAAATCGCAACGGCACTTGCGGTTTCGCCTGAATCGGCAAGGCTGGCAGCACGCGTCAATAACTGCCGAGCGAAACCCTCCTCAACAGTTGCCCCCTGCCGCGCATTGGCGCGGTACGCGGCATAGAATGCTTCGTGCGCCCGCCGCCGCTCGCGATAGAACTGCCGCGTCGAAAGGCCGAGATCCGTCGCGACGCTGCGCCGATCGTGGCGCTCGGCATCAACGCGCAGCAGGATCGCTACGTGGCAAGCGTTTTGAACCGGCAGCGCGGCATCGACGCGTGCCGCGATCGCGCGCTGCGCTTCGTCGATGTTGTTGCTCGCGAACTCGTCGCGCACGAGCGGATTACGGCGCAGCTCGCGGACGTTGCGAAGGTTTTTGAGCAGATGCCGGGTCGCTGCGTAAGGCGAGCGAGCCGGATTTGCGCGGGCCATGCCGGCAGTCTTCGCGAAAGCCGGCCAGATGGCTTCGTTGACGCGCGAGCAATTCGAGGAAGCGGTGAGCGATGCGCTCGACTCACTGCCGGAGCGCTTCAGCCGTCTCGTCGAAAACGTTGCGATCGCGGTCGAAGAAGAGCCGACCGACGAAGATCTCGAGAGTCTCGACGATGACGATTCAGTCTCTGAGCTATTGGGCATCTATCGCGGCGTCGCGCTCACGGAACGCTCGCACGATATGCCGCTGCTCCCCGACGAGATCGCCGTCTTTCGCGGTCCGATCAACCGGGTCGCGCAATCGCGGCGCGAGGCCATTGACGAAATTCGAGAAACTATCGTTCATGAATTGGGACACTACTTTGGACTCGACGAGGAGGAGCTTCCATGATTCGCATTGCCGCGCTGCTCGCGGTTCCGCTGCTAATCAATCCAACGGGGCATCGCGAGCTGATGTATGCGGGCGGCCCCAACGTCAACGACGTCGACGTCTACCGCGCGTCGCAAAATAATCCGCCGCCGCGGCGGCACATCACGAACTCGCTCGACGCGCCGACTGGAATTGCCGTCGATGCGAGCGGCAATGTGTATGTTTGCAACAACGCGGGGCAGAGCGTCCCGGGCAAGGGAGTCTATTGGACCGTCACGGTCTACCGGCGCGGTGGTTCAACGCCGTTCCAAACCTATGTCAACGGCGTGTTCAGTCCCGTTGACGTGGCGGTTGCGCCGAACGGCACCGTCTACATTGCGAACTACAGCTCGGCCGTGACCGTCTATCCGCCCGGCAGCGTGAATTATTATACGACGCTTCCGCGGCCAAGCGGCTTTGCGCCGATCGGTGTTGCTTTGGATCGACGCGGACACGTTTTCGTTAGCTACGTGCCTCGCTCGGGCAGCGGCGGTGCGATCTATGAATACACCGGTACTCAAGGCAAGGATCTCGGCATCGCCTTTACCGCGAGCCCGCACGGGTTGGCCGTGGATAGCCACGGCAACTTGATCGTCGCCGTGAGCAGTGCGCCGAGTTC
>JAFAOZ010000328.1 GCA_019247395.1 Vulcanimicrobiota bacterium
ACGCGGCCGCACACGGTCCACTGCGGACCCGACGCAATCTATATCAGTGCGCTCGGCAACGCCGCGGGCGACGGCCCGGGCGGAATTTTTATGATGGACTGCGACACGTTCGACCTTCTCGGCGCGTGGGAAGCCGATCGCGGGCCGCAGTACCTCGCCTACGATTTTTGGTGGCACCTCACGCAAGACGTGATGATCACGAGCGAATGGGGCACGCCCAACATGATCGAGAGCGGTCTCAATCCGAGCCTGCTGCTCGAGGGCAAGTACGGTCACCAGCTGCACTTCTGGGATCTCCGCACTCGCCGTCACGTGCAAGCATTCGACTTGGGCGCCGAACAGCAGATGGTGCTTGAGCTGCGACCGTCGCACGATCCGGCAAAGGCTTATGGATTCGTCGGCGTCGTGGTTTCGTTGAAAGATCTCTCGAGCTCGATTTGGCTCTGGCATCGCGAGAACGGCAAGTGGGATGTGCGCAAGGTTATCGAGATTCCCGCCGAGCCGGCAGACCCGGCGCAACTACCCGATCTGCTTAAGGGATTTTCGGCGGTGCCGCCGCTGCTCAGCGACATCGATCTCTCGCTCGACGACAAGTACCTCTACGCATCGTGCTGGGGCACGGGCGAAATGCGGCAGTACGACGTCAGCGACCCGTTCAATCCGAAACTCGTCGGCTCGGTTCACGTCGGCGGAATCGTCCGGCGTGCGCCGCACCCCGCCAATCCGGGCAAACCGCTCGCCGGTGGACCGCAGATGGTCGAAATCAGCCGCGACGGCCGCCGCGTTTACTTCACCAACTCACTCTATCGCGCGTGGGACGATCAATTCTATCCCGACGGCGTCGGGAGTTGGATGGTCAAGCTCGACGTCGCGGAGAACGGCGCGATCGCATTCGACCCCAAATTCTTCGCCGAGTTCGATCCAAAGTATCGCGTCCACCAAGTGCGGCTGCAGGGCGGCGACGCTTCCTCGGACTCCTATTGCTACTCCTGAGTCAGCGCCGTTAAGCGCGTCTCCCCCGCGCTTGCGAGCGCTTCGAGATCCTTGGCCGCGGCGTACTCCGCCGCGGTCGGTTTTGCATAGGCCGCCTCGAGCGAGTTCATCAAGAAGGCGAGCTGTTCGCGAACCTTCGTCGGATGCACGACGTCGTATTCACTCGAGCTGACGTGCATCAGTGTGAGGCCCGCAATTTCGTCGTCAATTGCGCCGCGTCGTGCAGCCGGCAGCCGGTCGCGCGCGCTCATCGCCGAGGCAATCGCTCGATCGAGCCGGTCGATGCTGTTGAGCAACTCCATTTCGAGCGCAAGCCTCGCCTGCAGGTCGCCGGGAGCCGGATGAATGCGAGGATCGAGTTCGACCTTGAGCGGCGCTTGCAGCCGCTGGGAGCCGTACTGCAGCACCACGGTGTATGCACCCGGCACGATCGTCGGACCGTCGGCGACGTCGGGCCAATCATCGGTCGGAACCGTACGGAATCCGGGATAATCGTATCCCGGCGGATATTTCAAATCCCATTGGAAGCGATTGATACCCGGTTGTGCAGCGGTCAGCTTGTCGAGACCGCGCTGACGGCGCTGCGCCTCGTCGGCATTCTCTTCTTGCTCGCGCGAGATATGGGGTGGATGCTTAGCCTTCAGATGCAGCGAGAAGCTGCGGACCGTCGTGCCGTTTGCATCGAGGAACGAAATCGTTGCCGCCGTGCTGCCGTTATAGTTCGGCGGTAAGTTGTAGTAGACCGAGGCGCCATAGCGCGGATTTTCGCCGTAGTTGTCTTGCGAGAAGAAGTCCGGCGCGCCGTATGCATTCGTTAACCACGCAACCTCGGGAGTGAAGAGCTGCGCCGATGCAACGCTCGGCGTGCTCTGGCGGGCGAGCTGTTCGAGCAGCGCGATATTATCCATGACCCAGAAGGCGCGTCCGTGCGTTGCGGCTACCAGCTCACCTTCGCGCGTGTCGATCGCAAGATCGCGAACCTGCACGCCGGGTAGATTCAACGTCAGCGGCATCCACTGCGCGCCGCCGTTCAGGCTGACGTAGACCGTGCTTCGCGTTCCGGCGAAGAGCAGTTGGGGCTCCCGCGGATCCTGCCGTACCGAAAAGACGTATTGATCGGACGGCAAGCCGCTGGTGATCGTCGTCCAGTGCGCGCCGTAGTCCGTCGTTTCGTAGAGATAGGGATGATAATCGTCCCATTGGTAACGAGACGCGGTCAAATACGCCGTGCCTTTTTGTGCGTTCGAGGGTTGGATCGAGCTGATTTGCGCCCACTGCGGCAGTTGCGGCGGAGTCACCAAGCTCCAATGCGCGCCGTGATCGGTCGTTACGTGAACCAGACCGTCGGCCGATCCGGCCCATAAAATATTGGCATCGATCGGAGAAACGGCGAGCGAAGCGATGTCGGGAAATGTCTCCGCGCCGGTTTGATCGGGATAGACCGGACCGCCCGACGTGCCTTCGGTGTTCGGATCGTTACGCGTTAGGTCGGGGCTGATAATTTTCCAGGTTTGGCCTTTGTCGGTGCTCGAGAAGACGACTTGCGACGCGACGAGCAGCTCGTGCGGATCGGCCGGTGAGAAGAAGATCGGATGTGTCCATCCAAAGCGATATTTTGTATCGATCGACGGACTGCCGGCCATATACCGCGGCCACGGGCTCACGTTCTTCTCGTCACCCGTCTTATAGTTGAGGCGCACGAACGAGCTGTAGTAGCCGCTGCCGTACGTCACGTCGTGATCGTCGGGATCCGGCGCAACGTACGTGCTCTCGCCGAGCGCGACCGGGTGCCATGCTTCCGGACCGATGCCCGGGCCGACGGCCGCGCTCGGCCCTTCGAATGCGCCTTCGTCTTGCGACGGACCAAAAACATGGAACGGAAATTGATTGTCGAGCGCGACCTTATAGAACTGCCCCGTTGGCTGATTGTGCTCGCTGCTCCACGTGTCGCCGCCGTCTGTGGAGACCGTTCCGCCGCCGTCATCGCCGACGAAAACAATTTTCGGATTCCGCGGATTAACCCAAACGATGTGATTGTCGCCGTGCGGCGTCTCTAATCCCGACCAGGTTCTGCCGCCGTTCTTCGTCTTGTACACGGCGTCGACGTTGGGAGCGTAAGCGACTTCGGCATTCGTGGGATCCACAAAAATTGCGGTGTAATAAAATGCGCGCTGGCGCAGCTTCCACTCGGAGTTCACGCGCTTCCAGGTCGCGCCGCCGTCGTTCGAGCGAAAAACGCCGCCCTCGCCGGCCTGCACGATCGCGTACACGATGCGGGAGTTCGTCGGCGCGACCGAGACGCCGATTTTGCCGAGAACGCCGGTCGGGAAGCCGGGGTTGGCGGAAAGCTTTTTCCAGTGCGCGCCGCCGTCGGTCGTTTTGTACAGGCCGCTGCCCGGACCGCCGTCGGTCAGTTTCCACGGCTGGCGCTGTGCCTGCCACATCGCGGCGTACAGCACGTTGGGATTGTGTGCGTCCATCGAAAGATCGACGCCGCCGGTTTGGTCGTTCACGAAGAGCACCTTGTGCCAGGTGGCGCCGCCGTCGGTCGTCTTGAAAATCCCGCGCTCGGTGTTCGGCTTAAAGACGTGCCCCATGGAGGCGGCATACACCACGTTGGGGTTTCGCGGATCAATCGCCAGTTTCGTAATCATGTGCGTGTCGCGCAATCCGGCGTACGACCAGGTCTTGCCGTCGTTGGTCGTCTTGTAGACCCCGTCGCCCGTATCGAAGTCTTGGCGAATGTCCGCCTCGCCGGTTCCCGCGTACATAATATTTGAATTCGACGGCGCAATGGCGAGCGCGCCGATCGAATCGGCGATTCCGGGAATCTTATCGTCGGTGATGTTCGTCCAGGTCGAGCCGTAGTTTTCGCTCTTCCAAATGCCGCCCGGAACGCCGCCGAAGTAAAACACGTTCGGCTGGCTGGGAATGCCCGCGATGG
>JAFAOZ010000026.1 GCA_019247395.1 Vulcanimicrobiota bacterium
GCCTCGTCGGCGAGCTCATTCGCAAAGGGATCGACGGCGATGCTGCCGTCGAAGCCGTTTGCGCGCTTGAAGAAGATGAAGGCTCTCGCTGCAGCGCCGCCTACGAACGTCTGCTGCGCAAGAATCCCGCCATCGCCTATCCGTCGGCGGCGCGCCGCTTAGAGCGGCTCGGCTTCCCGGCTGCGACGATCTATCGCGTTCTGCGCTCCCACGCCGCGAAATTCGGACCCTTAGCGAACCTTCGTTCCTAAAATTCCCATCGCCGTAAAGTTTTCATCGGAGCGGTGTCTCACTCGAGAACCTCCCGCGGCACTACATCACTATGGGGACTTCCACGGTTGTCGTCGCCGAAGACGATGCGGCGATTCGCGATCTCTTAGCGCTCCATCTCGATCGCGAGGGGTTCGCGGTGGTCGGCGTATCCGACGGTCACGCCGCGCTGCGCCGGGCCCGCGGCGCGGCCGACCTGCTGCTCCTTGACGTCGGCCTTCCAGGCATTTGCGGCTACGACGTCGTTCGCACGCTTCGCCGTGAGGAGCGCAGCCTACCGATCGTCGTCCTCACCGCGCGCTCCGATGAGATCGATCGTGTGTTGGGATTCGAGCTCGGGGCGGACGATTATATTTGCAAGCCGTTCTCGCCCCGCGAGGTGGTTGCGCGCGTGAAGACGATTCTGCGCCGCAGCGGGGGCGCCGTTCCCGAGAGCAAGCCGCTGCTCCGCTTCGGGCGGCTGGAGGTCGACGCGCGGGCGCGCGAGGCCCG
The DNA here is from genome assembly GCA_019247395.1 of Vulcanimicrobiota bacterium. GTDB lineage: Bacteria > Vulcanimicrobiota > Vulcanimicrobiia > Vulcanimicrobiales > Vulcanimicrobiaceae > Cybelea. Next base: position 763 of record JAFAOZ010000026.1, read on the forward strand.
CGTCGACGGCATTGACGTCAAGCTCAAGCCACGAGAATTCGCGCTGCTGATGGAGCTGGCATCGAATGCCGGCGTCGCGCTCTCGCGGGATTGGCTCTTGCAGCGCGTCTGGGGCTTCGACTTCGCGGGCGACGAGCGTACGATCGACGTGCACGTCCATCGCCTTCGCGCGAAAATCGAGGACCCGTGGCAGCTTCCGTCGCTGCTGCGTACGGTACATGGATTCGGATACAAATTCGTGCGCGGATGACGCGCTGAGAGAGCGGCGCATCCCGCGCACGCTGCTCGCCACGATCGGGCACGAACTTCGAACGCCGCTCACCTCGATCCGCGGCTACATCGAAACGCTGCTCGAGGGCGAATTCGAGCCGGCGACGGCTCGACGATTTCTCGAAACGGCGCGTCGCGAGGCATTGCGCCTCGGGCGGCTGGTGGACGGCATGCTCGAGTTCTCGTTACTCGATCTCTCGACGGAGCACGAGCGCGGCACGTGCGACGTCGTGGAGCAGATCGTCGCGACCATCGAGATGCTGTCGCCGATGGCGGCGGCGCGACGCGTCACGATGCGAAGCGCGCTGCCCGAAAGGGCGCTTGCCCGAGTTGACGGCGACGCGTGCGTCCACGCGCTTGCCAATCTCATAGAAAACGCCATCAAGCACGGCAGTGAACGGGGAACGATCGAGATCGCGTGCACGCACGATGCGCCGTACGTTGCAATCAGCGTCGAGGACGACGGCCGCGGCATTGACGAGCGCGCGGGAGCGTCGATCTTCGCGATGGGCGTTCGAGGTGACGCAAATGGTCGCGCGGGATGCGGCATCGGCCTTGCAGTGGTTAAGGCGATCGCCGAGCGCGCCGGCGGCGACGTGCGCGTCGAATCGTCGGCGCTCGGCGGCGCGCGTTTCGTGCTGCGTTTCGCGGAGGGATAACCTGCCACGCCTGTCGTAGATAACAGCCCGTGGCTATGTCCCGGGCCCCGTTCGCGCATACGAGTGAAGCCGAGCTGGCGCGACTCTTCGACTTCTATCACGTCGATTGGCAGTACGAACCTCGAACCTTCCCGATCGTGTGGAATCAGCAAGGCCGTCCGGTGGAATTTTTTACACCGGATTTTTATCTTCCCGAATACGACGTCTACATCGAGGTCACGGTTGCCAAGCCGGTCCGAAACAGCCGCAAGAACCGCAAGCTTAGGTTGCTACGCTCGCACCATCCTCGTGTCAACGTCAAGCTCTTCACACGGCGCGACGTCGAGCGGGTCTTCTCCCGGCTGAAGCGGGCCTCGTGATCGGCGACCCGCTCTTCGATTCCGAATCGATAGCGGGCCGCGTCGCCGCCATTGCTGCGGCTATCTCCCACGATTATTCGGGTAAAAGGCCGCTCATGATCGGACTCCTTACGGCGGCCGCGACATTTCTCGCGGACTTATCCAAGGCCGTCACGATCCCGTGCGACGTCGATTGTATCTCCGTCACGAGCTACGGGGACCGCGACGGGATCGTCCTCGAGCAGGACGTCTCCGTTCCGGTCGAGGGGCGCGACCTGATCCTGGTCGACGACACGGTGGACACCGGGCTGACGCTCCAGTTCGTGGTCAAGCGGCTGTTCGAGCGAGCCCCGGCGTCGCTGGCCGTCTGCACCCTCCTCGACCGGCCGCACAGGAGAATCGCCGATATTAAAATTAAGTACAGGGCCTTTGAGGCCCCCGACGTATTCGTCGTGGGCTACGGGCTCGATTATCTAGGTCGCTATCGGGAGTTGCCGGCTTTGTACGCACACGGGACTTGGCCCGCTTAATGGGCCGCTTTTTCACCGCGGTCACGCTTTTTGCGCTCGTTTGTGCGGGAACCGCACTCGTTTCGCCGTCGCGCGTTTCGGCGCTGGAGCTTCATTCCATCGAGCAGGCGGCCGCCCAATATCGAAATTCCAACTCACGTCTTCAGGACATGTTCCGCGCGGCGTTGCTCGATACGAGCCGGCTCGCGCAATATGCGCCCGACGGAACCGCGTATATCATGACGGGCGACATTCCGGCGGAATGGCTGCGTGACGCGAGCGCCCAGGCGCGACCGTATCTTTTCTTTGCGAAAGACGATCCCGACGTCCGCGCGCTGCTACGCGGAATCATCGCACGCATGGTCAAGTACCTGCAGATCGATCCGTACGCGAACGCCTACACGCTCGACTATCGCGTCTGGGAGCAAAAGTTCGAGCTCGACTCGCTCGCCTATCCGACGGCGCTTGCGTGGAGCTACTGGAAGACGACCGGCGACACGTCGATCTTTAGCGGCGACTTTTCCTCAATGCTCGATAGCGTGCTCGCAACGATGGAGCGCGAGCAAAACCATTCGCGCGACTCGCGCTACACGCACAAGGAGCTGCCCAACGGCGGGCGCGGGAACGCCTCCGGATACACGGGGATGATTTGGACCGGCTTCCGTCCGTCGGACGACGCGTGCGAGTATAACTTCCTCATCCCATCGGAGATGTTCGCGGTCGTAGCGCTCGGCGACATGTCGGAAATTGAGCTCAAGGTCTACCACAACGTGATGAAGGCTCGCGAAGCGAAGGCCTTGCGGGATGAAGTGCAGCGGGGCATTCAGACTTACGGGCTCGTGCTCGTTCCGAAATACGGCTACATCTACGCGTACGAAGTCGACGGCCTCGGTCACGCGATCCTTACCGACGATGCGAACATTCCGAGCCTTCTCGCTGCGCCCTACATGGGCTACACCGCGGCCAACGACCGGTATTATGAGAACACGCGCCGCTTCTTGCTATCCCAGGACAATCCGTCCTTCTATCAGGGCCACGTCGCACGCGGAATCGGCAGCTATCACACGCCGGATCACTGGGTTTGGCCGCTCGCGCTCTTCATCGAAGGTATGACCTCGACCAGCGGCAACGAGAAACAAGACGTCATGGCGCAGCTGCTCGCGAGCGATCCGGGCGATCACCTGCTGCACGAATCGTTCAATCCCGACAACCCGCAGCAATACACGCGCCGTAGTTTCGGCTGGCCGAACGCGCTCTTCTCCGAATTCGTGATGACGCAGTTCCAAGGCATCGCCGAAATTCCGATGGGCGACACCGCCGACCTCGAATTCAATACGGAATAGTTGCCTTCACAAGCTGACATTATCGTCGGGCTGCAGTGGGGCGACGAGGGCAAGGGCCGCATCGTCGACCTCTACGCTGCCGAGTACGACGTTGTTGCGAGATTTGCCGGCGGTGACAACGCGGGGCATTCGATCGTCGTGGGCGATCGCGAGCTGGCGTTGCGAATCGTGCCATCGGGCGTCATGCATCCGCACGTCGAGCTGTTCGTCGGCGGCGGAACGGTCGTCAACCTCGATACGCTCATCGGTGAGCTCGATGCGCTTGCTGAGATGGGCATCGATACGTCGCGCGTGAAGATTTCCGATCGCGCGCACGTCGTCTTTCCGCATCACGTCGAGCGCGATA
>JAFAOZ010000111.1 GCA_019247395.1 Vulcanimicrobiota bacterium
AATGCAGAGCATGCGGCCGCGCCGCCCGAACCGCAGCGCCAGCGGAACGGCCACGAGCACGCCGATGATGCAGGAAAACGGCCACGCCAGCTTATCCGCGAGGTTGATCTGCAAGTTGCCCATCGCCGTGCCGCCGATCCCCTGAGCTTGCAGGGCGTTGACTTGCGTGCGAAGCGACTTGCTGCTCATCGTCCAAGGATCGTTGTTGACTTGACTGACGAACTGCGACGCCGTTTCGCCGAGCGGCAATCCGATCGTGACGTCCTTGACGTGCTGCTGGTTCGTTTCGAATCCGTCTTGGTTGTACCGCGTGTCGATGACGTCGTGCAGCACGAGGCTGCTGATCTGAACCGACGCGGTCTTAGCCTGTAGCGTCTCGTTCCACGGCCCGAATTTTGCCGGCTTGAAGATCTGGACGTCGAGCATCGTTTTATTGTCCGGCGCTACTTGCCCGACGTAAAAAGTATTTCCGGTATCGGGATCCTTGCGAAAGAACTGCGGTTCGACCGGCAACGCATCGGTATGGTAGATAATTTGGTAGAACGTGCGCGTCGACAGATCCACCGATGCGGGTGCTACGTATTCGTTCATCCCGTAGGCGATCAAGAACATGACGATGCCGAATGCGATCGGCGCGACCGCAATGCGCAGCACCGAAATGCCCGAGGTGCGCATGGCCGTCACCTCGTTGTCCCCCATCACGCGTCCCATTGCGAGCAATGCGGCAAAGAGACAAGCGAACGGAAAGGCCATCGGGATCGCTTGAGGGATGCGAAAGACGACGAACCGCAGGACTAAGAAGAACGGCGCGTGCTGATTGATGATGTAATCGGCCGCCAGAAAGAAGATATTCAATGCCCAGAAGAGCAAGAACGCGCCGAACGCAAACAAGAACGGTCCCATCATCTCGCGCAGCAGATAACTGTCGAGAATCGGCAGCCGAAAAAACGCCGAACGAACGCGGGGAAGCGGCTGGCGGTGCGTCAGCGTCGCCAATGGGAAACCTTTAGTAGCTGTGGTATGCGTTGAGAACGCGCACGACGTAGGCGCGCGTCTCCGGATACGGAGGTACGCCGTGATAGCGGTCCACGGCACCGGGGCCTGCATTGTATGCGGCCACCGCGAGCGTGACGTCGTTGTGATAGTGCTTGAGCAGCGATCTCAGATATCCCGTGCCGCATTGCAGGTTCTGCGTGGGATCGAACGGATTGGCAATTCCGCAGCCGGCCGAGGTACCCGGCATCAGCTGCATCAGCCCTTGCGCTCCGGCAACGCTGATAGCCGACGGGTTGCCTCCCGATTCCGCCATAAGGACCGCTCGAACGAGGCCGGCGGGAACGCCGCTGGCTTGCGACGCGCTGGAAACGAGGCCGTTGAGAGCCGTGGGATCGAGCGCGTGGGGAGCGTACGGCAAGTAGCCTGCACTGCTGCATCCATAGAGCAGGGCTAATAGGCCGCATAATCCCAGCAATCGACTCATCGCAACGGCGCCTTTCTTCTCCTTCGGCGGTGGGGCCTGGCAGGCAGGCCGTCACTGCTGCGCAAGTCTCTGATTGTTGTTCCCTCCGAGCTTCGTGAGAGTGATCGCAATGGCGAAAATGAACCGGGTCGTATATGCCGAGAATCATACCGGTAAAGCCTTGACGCACGCTGAGCTTGCTGTGCACGCCGGGGGATGAGGCCGTGAAGGAGTTCGATCTCCTCATCGTCGGGACCGGGGCTTCGGGCACCACCGTCGCCGAAGCGTGCGCGAAAAAGTCATGGCGCGTTGCAATCGTTGACGAGCGTCCATACGGCGGCACGTGTGCGTTACGCGGTTGCGATGCTAAGAAAATCCTGGTCCATGCGGCCGAATTGGTCGATTGGTCGCAACGAATGCGCGACGATGGAATTCGCGGCGACATAGCAATCGATTGGGCGGCGCTCATGCGCTTCAAACGTTCGTTCACGCAACCCGTTCCGTCGGAGCGAGAACGCAATCTTCACGATGCCGGCGTCGCGACGTACCACGGCACCGCGCGCTTCGTCGACGCGACGACGATCGCCGTCGGGAACGATCGCATCAAAACGCGGTACGTGGTTCTGGCGACCGGCGCCCACCCGGCGCCGTTGCAACTTCCTGGCGAGGAGCACCTCATCACCAGCGAAGATTTTCTCGACCTCGACGCAATGCCGCGCCGCATCGCGTTCGTTGGCGGCGGATACATTGCATTCGAGCTCGCGCACGTCGCGGCACGTGCCGGCGCCGCCCCGGTAATCTTTCAGCGCGGCTCGCGGGTTCTAACCGGTTTCGACGCGAGTCTCGTCGATCGGCTCGTCGAGATCGGCGCGAACGTGGGAGTCGACGTTCGTGTCAACGTCGAGATTCGCAGCATCGAACGAACGCATGACGGCGTTCGTGTCAACGGCCTTCGCGACGGCCAAGAGTTCGCGCTGGACTGCGATGCGGCCGTCCACGCAGCCGGGCGCGTCGCGGATCTCGACCGGCTCAATCTCGAGGCGGGCGGCGTCGCGTACACGCACAAGGGCGTTGCCGTCAACGAATTCTTCCAGAGCCGTAGCAATGCCAATGTGTACGCGGTCGGCGATTGTGCCGATGGCGGCGGTCTTCCCTTGACGCCGACAGCATCGGCGGAAGGCGATCTTGTGGCGCGCAATCTCGTTGATGGGAACCGCTTCACGCTCGATTTCTCCGGGCTCGCAAGCATCGTCTATACGATTCCGTCGTTGGGAGCGACCGGCTTGACCGAAGAGAGTGCACGCGAACGGCGCGTACGATACGCGATTCACGAAGCCGACACGACGCAATGGTATTCGTCGCGCAGCGTTCGGGCTCGAGGTTCGCAGTACCGGTTGCTGGTTGAGGAGCCGAGCGGCCTCATCGTGGGCGCACACGTCCTCGGACCGCATACCGAAGAACTCGTGAATCTCTTCTCGCTTGCGATCCGCGCGAAGATCCCAGCATCGCTGTTACAGGGCGTACTCTTTGCATATCCGACGGGGTCATCGGATATCGAATCGATGCTGGCCTGACAGAAGCCGTTTTAGCACTCGTACGAAGGGAGCGCCAAAGCACTAAAAGCTTTGGCGTCTTTTCTTGCCTTAAGGAAACCTGGGGCGTATAGTGGTGTGAAGTAGTGCTTAGTGGTGCCTTTCGGAGGACTATGTGCACGCGGAACTGCCGCGCTTCGCCGGTTCGGAGCAGCACGCCCTTGATCATAAGGGCCGGCTTATCGTCCCCGCGCGGTTTCGCGAGCGGTTGGGCTCGCCGTTCGTCCTAACCATCGCGCCTCCGGACCCGTGCCTCGCACTCTATCCGATGCCGACCTGGGTGGAGTTCTGCGGCCGTCTCGAGGCGGTGCCCGTAAAGGACGAGCGCTACCGGCGCTCGGTCCGCTACCTCTTCGCGCATTCTGAAGAAAGCGAGTGCGACGCGCAGGGCCGCGTCATGGTTCCTTTGCGGCTCCGCACGTATGCGGGGATCGAGCGGAACGTCGTCTCCGTTGGGCTTTTGACTCGTATTGAGATCTGGGCCAAGGAGCGGTACGAGTTTCAGGAGCCCCCGACAGGTGAGCTGCCCACGTTCCTCTCAGAGCTGGGGCTATAGAGCCGGAATGTGGAGCACTCGTGATTCACATTCCCGTCCTCGCAGCGCCGGCGATCGACTATCTGGCCATTCGCCCCGGCGGCACCTACGTCGATGCGACCTTCGGTGCGGGCGGCCACTCACGACAGATCCTGAGCCGGCTCGGAGCGGGCCGGCTGATAGCGCTCGATGCAGATCCCGCGGCGGAAGACCGCGCAGCCGCCATCGGCGATCCGCGTTTGATCTTCATTCATTCCAACTTTCGATCCATCACCAGCGTCCTCGACCGATGCGCGATCGAGTTGGTCGACGGCGTTCTCTTCGATCTGGGAGTTTCTTCGATGCAACTTGACGATGCCGAACGCGGCTTTTCGCTCGGACGTGCGGCAACGCTCGACATGCGAATGGATCCGGCCACTGGGCGCAGCGCCTACGACGTTCTGGCCACCGCGAGCGAGACGGAACTGGCCGACATCTTCTATTACTACGGCGAGGAGCGAAGCGCGCGCCGCATCGCGCGCGCCGTCGTGGCACGCCGCTCGCGTGGAACGCTGCCGAGCACGACATCGGAATTCGCGCAGCTCGTCGCGGGGGTCGTCGCGCGCCGCGGGAAGCGCGAGCGCATTCATCCCGCGACGCGGGTCTTCCAGGCATTACGCATCGCCGTCAACGACGAGCTGGATGCGCTGCGCGAAGGGCTCAACGGTGCCGTCGGTCGCCTCCGGCGTACCGGGCGGGTCGTTGCGATCAGCTTTCATTCGCTCGAAGATCGCATCGTCAAGCAAACCTTTCGCGACGACGAGCGCCTGCACGTATTGACCCGGCGACCGGTCGTGCCGGACGAGAGCGAATCGGCCGCCAATTCGCGCGCCCGAAGCGCCAAGCTTCGCGCCGCCGAGCGAAAGGCGGGATAGCACGATGGTTCAACCACAATTTTTTGCTCAACCGGCGCGCATCAAGAATCCGCGTCGCGTACGAGCGGCAACGCAACGGCGGATCGTACGCAAATCGCGTGCGCGCTCCGCGACGGTGCGGCGCGTCTTCGCAGGCCTCACCTGCGTGCTCGTGCTCCTCATGGGTTACGTCGTGCTCACCGCGAGCTTGACCGGACTGAGCTACGCAGTTGCCAGGGAGCGCGCGCAGCGTGAGGCATTGCAGGAAGAGACGATACGGCTCGACGACCGGATTGCCGCGCTGCGGTCGGACGACCGGCTTGCCGCGCTTGCCGCGCGCATGGGCATGCGCGAACCGCAAACCTTTGCGGTTGTTCGGATTGCGCCGCCGCGGATTGCGGCCGTGCGGCCGCGCTTTCCGGTGCTCTCCTCGTTGGCAGGCCTCTTCGCCCCGGCGATAAGCCGCCGGCAATAGCCACGGCGACGGGAATGCATCAGCGGACCTTCGA
>JAFAOZ010000110.1 GCA_019247395.1 Vulcanimicrobiota bacterium
ACGCGATTCGGCACGATGGCGCTGCTGATTTGTGAAGATGCCTTCCACGCTATTACGCCGACGATCGCGGCGATTAAGGGCGCGCGGATCGTGATCATTCCGAGCGCTTCGCCCGGCCGCGGCATCGAGCGCGACGGCGAGTTGGAGAGCATCGCCCGATGGCGCGACATCCTCCGCGATGCCGCAATGGAGCACGGCATCTACATTATTTACGCGGGGCTGACGGGATTCGAGGGCGGCAAAGGAATGAGCGGATCGTCGTGCGTCGTCGACCCGCGCGGCAGGGTGCTCGTGCAGGCGCCTCCGACGCAAGCCTGTATCGTCCGCGCCGAGCTCGATCTGCGCGAGATCGATTTGGCGCGCGCGAGCCTTCCCTTGCTCGGGGATCTCGGAGCCGCGTTGCCGGATCTGCTGCTCGATGACGAACTTCCCTTACCGCGTGCGAGCGGCAACGCGATATGACGCTCCCGGTCTTCGAAAGCCTTCCGGCCGCGCCGGCATCTCCCGGAATCGATTGCGCGGTCGCCGCGCAATGGCTCGTCGCGTTTCTGCGTGACGAACTGCTCGAACGGCGCGGAATTCGACGAGCGGTGGTAGGGCTTTCCGGCGGCGTGGACTCTGCAGTGACGGCCTTTCTCTGCGCACGCGCGCTCGGTCCCGAAAACGTCTATGCCTTTCGAATGCCGTACCGGAGCTCCCATCCAACGAGTCTGAGCGACGCGGAGCTTGTGGTTGACGCGCTGCAAATTCACTGCCGGACGATCGATATCACGGCGGCCGTCGACGGTTATCTCCAGAACGAGCCCGACGCCGATGCGCGGCGCCGCGGCAACGTGATGGCACGGATGCGCATGGTGATTCTCTTCGACCAATCTGCGAAGCTCGATGCGTTGCCGATCGGAACGGGAAACAAGACGGAACGGCTGCTCGGGTACTTCACCTGGCATGCGGACGACACGCCGCCGCTCAATCCGCTCGGCGATCTCTTCAAGAGCCAGGTGTGGGAGCTTGCGCGATATCTCGGCGTGCCGAAGCGCCTCGTCGAGAAGGCTCCGACGGCCGATCTCCACGCCGACCAGACCGATGAGGCGGATCTCGGAATCAGCTACGCCCGTGCCGACGCCATCCTTTCACAATTATTGCTCGGTTACTCCGACGAGGAGCTGGTCGCCCGGGGATTCGAACGCGACGAGGTCGCCCTGATCCGGCGGCGGGTCGACTCGACGCATTGGAAGCGGCATCTGCCGACGACGGCGATGCTGAGCAGCACCGCGATCAATGAATTTTACCTGCGTCCGGTAGACTACTAACAGCGCGTGCGCAAAGCGTTCTTTCCCGTGAGCCTCAATCTCGAGGGGCGGTCCTGCGTGGTGATCGGCGCGGCGGACGATCGGGAAGCAATTGAAAAGAGCGCGGCGCTGGAGGAGTCGGGCGCGCAGGTTCGCCGGATTTACGATCCGCAAACCTTGCGCGACGAGGATCTCGAGGACGTTTTTTTTGTCATCTCGACGCCGCAAGACGCCGCGCTGTCGGCACGCCTTCGCGCGCTGGCCGATCGCCGGGATTTCCTGCTCTGCTGCATCGATCAGCCGAAATTCGGATTCGTCGCCATGGCCGCAATCGCGAAGTCCGGTCCGGTCCGCGTCGCAATCTCCACTGCCGGCCTAGCTCCGCGGGTCGGCAAGGTTCTCAAGAACGCGCTCCAGCGCGCGATGGATGCGAAGTTTGCTCGGTTCATCGCGCATCTGGCGGAGCGCCGGACGAGCGTGCAAAGCGAACATCCCGGCCCGGAGAGCTCGGCGCTTCGGCGCGAGGCAATGATTGAAGCGGCTCGCGGCTTTCGGGCCGAGGTGAGTTTTGCGTACCCCCCGTGGTTTGAAGATGCCGAGCGTTGAGATCATCGCAGTCGGCACCGAACTGCTGCTCGGCCAGCTCGTCGATACCAACACCGCGTACATCGCACAACGGCTGGCCGAAGGCGGGATCAATGTGTATGCCACCGGCGCAATCGGAGACAATCGCGAACGCATCGCGCACGCGGTGCGTGGCGCGCTGACGCGCGCGGATGGCGCGATTATGACCGGCGGTTTGGGGCCGACCGTGGACGATCTGACGCGCGACGGCGTCTGCGATGCACTGGGCCTCGACACCGAGCTGTACGCACCGGCGCTCGAGCAGATGGAAAGAACGTTTGCGGCGCTGGGGCGCCCGATGCGTGCGAACAATCGCAAGCAGGCGGAGCTTCCGCGGGGGAGTACGCCGCTCGACAATCCCAACGGTACCGCGCCGGGCTTCATTGCATTTGCGGGTGACGGGAAGTTCGTGGCGTGCATGCCCGGCGTGCCGCGCGAGATGAAACCGATGATGA
>JAFAOZ010000004.1 GCA_019247395.1 Vulcanimicrobiota bacterium
CAGCGGCCGGCTTACGAGCGAATCCTCGATGTAGAATTGCGGGTTTCCCCAATCGAATTGCTCGAGGAACTGCGTGGGGAAGAGTGCCACGCGCTGCGCCTCGTTGGAGCCGATGAGCGCGCTCTCGCGATACTCCCATGGCGGTAGCGGCTGACCGGGATAGTTCATCTTGCTGACGAGCACCGGAACGAAGATGAGAATCGGCAGCGCGATAATGGCGGTGCGCGCGCCGGAAACCAGCCACGCCCAATTCCGCCGCTCGGAGGTCGCTAGTCTTGCGATGTGCTCGCGTAGCGCGCTGACCATCGCAAAGGCGCCAAGCGCGTAGAGCCCGCAAATACCGAATTCGACGCCGGCAACCCACTTATACGAGAAGCGGAACATCTGGAATCCCGGAAAGTTTCGGTAGAATTGATCGTAGAGCGGCGTCGTCACGGCGTCGCCGAGCTCGTCGTGATAATAGCCTACGACGATCGGCACTGAGATAATTGTCACGAGCAGAAAGAAGAGGGTTGCGGGCCGCTGATTGCGACGGAAAGCTATGCCGCCGAGCGCGACGATCGGCACGAACCAAAGTAGTGCGCCGAACAATCCTTGCGCGTAGGCGGCGGCCCACGGAAAGTACGCCCTGCCGGCAAACGAGACGAAAGTCGCCCAGTGCCCAAGACCGCGCAGCACGTTAGCGAACGACGTCGCGGCATTGTGCATCGACGGCGCCTCACTGAGCACGCCGTTGAGCCAAACGCCTCGGAAGTAGTCGACGAACGGAACGAGCCAGTACAGATTGATCGCGATCGTGGCGACGAAGGCCGCCGCAATCAGAGGTACGGTGCGGTTGATGGCCGCCGTCGGTTTTGGATCGAACGCAATGGTGACGACCACGAAAATCGCGAGGACAGCGACGTTGATCGCGACGAGCGGCGGATTGACCCCACCCCCGACGAGCACGAGTAATGCGATCGCAAGTGCCGCGCGCCATATATTCATCTCGCCGCGCATCGCTCGTGCCATAACTCCGACCATTGCGGGCAGCGTCCCATAGGTCAGAAGCCAGACGATCTGGGCCTGCGAGTTTAACGCGACGTACATATTGAAGAGATACGCGATCGAGCCGGCGATGCGGGAAATCTCGTCCAACCACGGCGCGACGCCGCGCAGGCAGTAATACATCGACCACAAACAGCCGAAATAAACCAAGAACACCGCCGCATGCTGCGCAAGATCTTGCGGCACGTGCAAGACCTGCGCGAGCCCATATGCCCACGAGTACGGCGTCTGATACGGTACCCAGAATCCCGTGTGGGTGCCCATCGCGATGGCCGGATTCCAAGCGTGCAGCAGCCGGCCCAAAAACGCGAGCGGATTGATGTGCAGGCCGGCCTGGCCGTCGTTGAGCTGAACGCCGCTGCCGTAACCAGCCGTTACGAGCAGAGCGAGTGCGGCGAAGAGTGCCGGAACTACCGCCTTTTGCAGGGCGGCAGGGAACGGACGGTCCAAGGCGAGCGCGCGCAACGCGCCCGACATCGGCGGCGTACCCGGGCCGCTACCTTCGGCGGTCTGCTCTTTCACGCGTAAGCCTTTCCGTAGAGCCGGTATGGACCTTCCAAGACGACTGGCTGCTCGACCGCCCCGCCTTCAAAAAGTTCGTCAACCTTCTCGCGCACCGCATCGTACTCAATGTCGCGCGCGATGCACCGGTAACCGATGTTGCGCACGCACGCAAAGCCCCGCAAACCTTCATCGTGACATGGCGGGCAGAGCGACGGGCGGTACGCAACCGCGGGTCCGATGGGAGCACCTCGAGCCTCGCTAGTCATGCCGTACAGCGCGAGCGTCTTGACGCCGAGGCCCGATGCGAGATGACTGAAGCCTGCGTCGTTGCCGACGAAGACTTCGCACTCCGCCAAACGCCGCGCCGCATCGACGAGCGGCTCGCGAACGATGCTGATCCTTGCGTAGCCTCGAAAGTCTTGCTCGGCGCGTTGCGCTTCCCGCTCTTCGTGCGGCCCGAGAAAAAAACGGACGCTCCGCCCACGCGCCGCTTGTGCGAGCGCAAGCGCAGCGAAGTGTTCGTAGGGCCAGCGTTTCACCTCGTTCCCTTTCCACGCCATCGACCCCGGATGAATCCCGAGCATTCCGGCGACACGCACGGCATGCCACGAATCCGGGATCCACTATCGAAGCTCGTTAGGGTCCGGCCGCAGACCGACGGCGCGAGCGAGCCGCAGGTTCTCGCCAAGCCGGTGGCCGCCGCGCAACGGAACGCGCGTACTGCGCGTGGTCATTGCGATTGCGCTTGCCGCGCCGCCGTAATCGTGCATCCACAGCTTGCGCGCTCCGACCGCACGCGCGATGAGCGCGTACTGCCACCGCGTTGCCGGAAACGGCAGAATGGACGCGTCGTACCGGCGCGGTCGCAAGCCGCGGACGCAGCCGAGCACGTCGACGGCCGTCGGGCGCAGCGGAAGCTGCGCGATATCGCGCACGATTCCCAATGCGCGAAGATACGCGCTTACCGGCGGATGCATGGTCACCGCATCCACCGTCCAGCCGTCGTTGCGTAGGCCCCGCAATATCGGCCCGGCGGCCAGGGCATCGCCGAGCCCTGGTAGCAGCAGCACCAGTGCGGTCTGGGAACCCAAGTAGGCTTACTTTCCGATAACGACTGGAACGACGATCTCGTGGGAGCCGGCCGCGCGATCGTAGTTGACGGCAAAACGCTCCGGACGATCGTAATAGTGCAAAATTCGCATACGATAAAAAATGGCCAGCGTATCGAGAAAGACGTTCCATACCGCGCGCAGACGCAATCGGCTGCAGACGCGTGTAAAGTTGACCGTGACCGGCGCCTCGACGATGCGGTAGCCGAAGTGATGCACGTTCGCCAGAAGCTCGAGGTCGAAGGCGAATCGCTTGACGAGGACTCTCGGCAGCACGCGCTCGAGCACCGGACGTTTGAAGAGTTTGATGCCGGTCTGCGTATCGCGCACCGGCAAGCCGAAGAGCGACCGCACCAGCATGTAATAAAAGAAGCTGTAGACTCTTCGCAGCGGAGGATAGTCGACTTTCGAATCGGGGTGGAACTTCGATCCGATCACGACGTCGGCATCGCGGGCTTCCATAATCGTAAAGAAGTCCGCGAGCTGCTCCGGATGCAGATCCATGTCGGCATCGAGAAACGCAACGCGATCGCCCTTGGAATAGAGCGCGCCGCAGATCAAGGCGTTGCCCTTGCCTTCGTTACGCGTGCAGCGCACGACGCGAACCCGGTCCGGCCAAGCCCGCAGCGCTTCACTCGCCGCGGTATGGGTTCCGTCCATGCTGCCGTCGTCGATCACGATAATCTCGAAATCGACTCCGAGCGCGCGCATTGTCTCCACGGTTTCGCACACGTTTTCCGCGATTGACTGCGCCTCGTTATACGCCGGCATCAGGATCGAGAGCATGGCGGAGGTAGGTTTGCTCCTCAGAAAAGGGTAGCCTGCTTGCAGTGATGCCGATTTGCAGCCAGGAGGCTACGCGATCGGCGCTTCTCGGTTTTCGGGTGGGCTGACGAGATTCCGCTCGAATTTTGCAACAATCGTACGCCAAGCGAGGTCGAGTTCCTCGACGCCAAGCATGCGCGCGACTGCCACGAAAACCGTTCCGCCGATAGCGATTTGACCGAAGAGGAACCAGCCACGGGAGGCGAGCGACGCTTCGGGCGTCACCCCAAGGGCGCCGAT
>JAFAOZ010000133.1 GCA_019247395.1 Vulcanimicrobiota bacterium
GGGCGTTTCTAAACTGGTTCTGACCCATTATCCGGCCGGCATCGAACCGCAGGCATTGGTCGATGCGGCAAAGCGGCGCTTCGCGGGCAGCGTCATCCCCGCGCAAGACGGCCTGACGCTGGAGCTCTAGTTGTCGGTTTTCGGATCGTCGGACGGCAGCGAAAACTGAATGAGCGCGCGCACCGGCGCAAGTCCGCGGCTGATGACGGCGTAGGGCGTCACCGTCAATCCGAGCTCGCGCAAACGCGACGCGGCCACGAGCAGGTCGCGTCCATTCGTGACGACGTCCTCGAGCAGTAGTACGTGCTGGCCCGGCGCATACGGGCCCTCGACGAATTCGTTCGCAAACGCGCCGTAGGCCTTCGCCTTTTTTCGCACCGCGATCATCGGTATGCTCGCCATTTGGGAGACCGCCGTCGCGACGACCACGCCGCCGAGCTCCGTCCCCGCAACGAGATCGGGATTGATGTCCGCGATCACGGGAGCAAAGAGCCGTGCGATCCGGCGCAGCACGAGGGGATCGGAAAAAAGCCGGAATTTGTCGATGTAGTAATCGCTGCGCGCGCCGCCGGCGAGCAGGTAGTCGCCGCGCGTCAAGGCGCGCTCCGCAATGATCTTACGCAGCCACGTGAGCTCGCCGAGACCTAGATGGTCCATTGCCACGCATTCCAAGATTCGACCACCGGATTGGGGTCGAAACCGCGGAAGTCCACGCTGACCGGCTCCATTTGGCGGATCCAGTAGATGAACACGAACGGATTGTCGCGCATCAGAAGCTGCTGAATTTTGTAGTAGGCGCCGAGACGCGCGGGGCGGTCGTACTGCGTGAGCGCGATGCGCTGCGCCATCTGCATCTGCTGGTTACAGTAGCGTGAATAGTTGTAGCCGCTAGGTGGAAAGTTTTCGCAGGTGAGCTGGGTGCTGTCGTCCGGATCGATCCCTGCGTACCAGCCCGCCATGCTGAGGTCGAACTTTCCGAGCTGAAGAATGCCGCCCATTCCGGCCGGTGCGAACAGCACGTCACCTGGATAATATTTGATTTCGGTGTCGATCCCGGACTGGCGCAGCATGGCCTGCACTTCGGTCCCCGCGCGACGCCGCGTCGCATTGGAGCTGTTGGTGACCATTACCAGCTGCAGCGGCTCGCCTCCCTTACGCATGATGCCGTCGGGGCCCGGTGTCCACCCGGCCTCGTGCAAAAGCCGCCGCGCCGCGACGACGTCGTGTGGATAGTTCCGAATGCTAGGATTGTGCGCCCACATCCAGTTCGGGATGTCGGCCGTTGCAACGATCTGCGTGCCCCACGCCAGCGTTCGCACGATTTCTTGCTTGTCGATGCTGTACGCGATCGCTAGCCGGACGCGCGGATCGGTTAAGAACGGCCGGGAAACGTTGAGCTGGACGCTTTCGTAGCCGTTGACGTCGACCCAAACGATCTTGGCGTCAGGGAGGGCGCGCAACGCCTCGTAATTCTGAATCGACGCCTGGAACATATAGTCGATGGCGTGCGTGCGCAGCAGATTTACGGAGGTCTCTTCGTCGGGAATGATTCGTACTTCGACGCGGCTGAGGCCGGGCCGGCCCAAGAAGAAGCGATCGTTCCGTGCAAGCGTTATGTGATCGCCGTGCGCCCACTCGACGAACTTGAATGGGCCGTCGCTCACGGTCGGCGCGTTGTTGAACGGAATTTGGTTGAGGTTGGAATAACGCGCTAGGACGTGCGCGGGCGCGACCATGTACGGCTGGTCGCTCTCGGCGAAGAACGAATCCACGAACGGCGCGAAGCGTTGCTTGAGATGCACGACGGCCGTGTAGTCGTCGGGTGTATCGATGCGCGAGATATAGTCGTAGCCGTGCCGCGAAACCACATTGTTATTTGGATTTATGATCGCTTGCCACGACCATTGCACGTCGTGAGAGGTCACCGGAACGCCGTCGCTCCACCTGATGCCTCGGCGCAGATGATACGTAATCGTCAGGCCGTCGGAGCTGATGCCTTTGTTGGCCAGCGTCGGTACGGGATCCGCGAGCATCGGCAGCGGATTTCCTTTGGCATCCGCCGTGACGAGCGGTTCGAACATCAAACGATCGACGAAGACGTCGGTGGTGTTCGAATTCAGAAGCGGATTGAGATTCTTGAGATCGCTTTGGACTGCGATGCGAAGCAAACCGGGGCGTGTCCACGAATGACGCGCGCCGCCTCCGCCGGTCCCGGTCTTCGTGCACGACGCGAGAACGAGCGCCGCGCTAAGAACGACGAAGCCGAAAAACCGGCTCGGGATCAGTTTACACCGCAGCTTTCGGCGCGACGCGATTGCCGGGAACGGGATCGTAGCGTTCGTGCCGCCAGCCGTAGGTTCCGAGGCCTTGGGTCCCCGTGCGAAGCTCCGTGATATAGCGAGAAAGCTCGACCGACGGCACGTAGGCCTCGACGACGTCGAAGCCGCTCTTCTCCGCGGGATTCATGCCAAGAATTTGACCACGCTTGCCGGTTAGCTGCTGAATGACCGTCGAGGTGTACGTCGCCGGCACGGTGACGGTGACGTGCGAGATCGGTTCAAGCACCACGGGATTACATTTGGGAAGCGCTTCGCGGACGCCCATGCCGGCGGCGGTCTTGAACGACTGCTCGCTGGAGTCCACGTCGTGATACTGGCCGTCGAAGAGCACGACGTGTAGATCGGTGACGGGATAGCCGTTCGGCCCATGCAGCAGCGCTTCACGCACACCTTTTTCAACGGCGGGAATGAACTGGCGCGGCACGACGCCGCCGACGATTTTCTCTTCGAAGGTGACGCCGGAACCGCGTTCGCGCGGCTCGAATCGCAGCCAGACGTCGCCGAACTGGCCATGTCCGCCGGTCTGATGCTTGTACCGCGAGTGAATCTCTGTTCCGCCGGTGATGGTCTGCAGGTAGGGAATCGTCGGCGCAGCGGTTTCCACTTCGACTTTATATTTGCGGGCTAGGCGCTCGACGGCGATCGAGACGTGCTGTTCTCCGCTGCCCAGCAGCAGCAGTTCGTGCGTTACGTCGGCGCGCTCGAGCCGCAGCGCCGGATCTTCGTCAACGATGCGTGCGAGCATTTGTGAGATCTTCGCTTCGTCGATTCGTTCTTTCGGCTTGATCGCGACCGCGAAGACCGGTTCCGCGACCGGCACGCGCGGCAAGAGCACCTTGTGTCCGCTCGAAGTCAGCGTGTCGCCGGTGGAGACGGAATCGAGCCGCGCGAGTGCGACGATCGTTCCGGGGCCGGCCTCCGGAAGAGGCTCTTGCTTTTTGCCCTGCAAGCGATAGAGGCCGCCGAGCCGGACTTTTTCGTCCCGCTTCGTGATGTTTGCGAGCGTTGCGTCGGCTTTGACGGTCCCGGAGAGGACGCGCGCGATGGAGAGTTTGCCGCTCTGCGGATGGATCGTCGTTTTAATGATGCGCGCGACGACCGGCGCGCTTGGATCGGGCGCGATTGGCCGCCCTTCCGCGTCGACGTGCGGCGCATCGGCGGGAGAAGGGAACCACTTTTCAATCGCGCGGACCAGCGCGACGACCCCCGCGCCGGAGGCGCCGGACGCAACGAGGACGGGAACGACTTGATCGTGCGAGCACTCATTGCAAAGGTCGCGCTCGACCTCTTCGATCGGCGGCTCGACGCCTTCCAGTAACTCCTCCATGAGATGATCGTCGAAATCGGCCATCGCTTCGAGCAGCTCGACGTGCAAGCGGCTCGCTTCGTCGCTCAGCTCGGCCGGAATCGCCTCTTCCTTTTCAGAAGCGCTTGCGCTGCCGGGTTCAGCCGAGAAACGATAGGCCGTCATATGCGCGAGGTCTACGTATCCCTCGAAGCGCTCGGCGCTGCCGATCGGAACCTGTTCTGCGACGACGTGACGCCCGTAGGCGCTCTGCAACGCCGAAAGCGTTGCGGCAAAATCGGCACCCGGACGATCCATCTTGTTGACCACGAAGATGTGCGGCATCTTGGTCGATTCAAGGTGGTCGACGAGGGCTTGCGTCTGCACGATGCGGCCGGGATCGGCCTCAACGACGATCACCGCCGCGTCCACACCGGCCAAAGCTTGCTTCGTCTCTTCGAAGAAGTCGACGAACCCCGGAGCGTCGACAATCGTAATGTCGATACCGTCGGCAGCCGTGTGCGCGAAGCCGACGGTCGTGGACTGCAGGTGCGCGGCGTCTTCGGGCTCGTGATCGGTGACGGTCGTTCCGTCGGCGATCGACCCGCGCCGGCCGATTGCGCCGGTGTGCGCGAGAATCGCCTCGACGAGCGTCGTCTTTCCGGCATGATGCGGGCCGACGAAAGCGATATTCCTTAGGCGCTCAATCTCCGCCAATTCTTTGTCCCCTATCTCCAGGCGTGGTGCTTAGCGGCGTTTCGCCGCGGATTTCTTCTTTTTGACGCTCGGCTTGACGCTCTTCTTGACGCTCTTTTTGGGCGCGCTGCGCTTGGGTTCGCGGAGATGTCGCGTTGCCGCTTTCTTAGCGGCTCCCTTCTTCGCGGGCTTCACGGTTTTTTTGCGGGCCGGCGCTTTCTTCGCTTGAGTCTTTTTCTTCCGAAGCGGCGGGCGGGGCGGCGAACTCTTTCGCGCGCTTGCGACCGGTCGCTTTGCGGGCGGCTTCGGCGTTTTCTTTTTCTTCTTATCGGGCACGGCGGCCGGTTTGCTGGTACGCGACGCCTTGGCCTTACTTGCCGAGGTCGACGATTCGGCGCTCCGCCGCGACGTGCTTGGGGCCGCGGGGGATGCCGCCGGGCGCTTCGACGTCCGGGTTGAATCGGCCGGGCGCTTCTTCGGGCCGGTTTCGCGGGCGGTTCGCCCGCCACTGCGCGTCGTGGCCGCTTCGATCTCTTCGGGAAGGCCGAGCTCCGCGCGGCTAAAGCCGGTTATGCTGCTGCCGGGTACACTAGGCTGACGGTGCGCTTGCGCCTGAGCTTCCAGATGCTCGCGCGTGGCGCGTAATGCCACCCGCGCGAGCCGTCCTGCGACCGGAAAAACCAGCTCGTTGACGTGGGCATCGTCGAGCATCTTTATCACGACGTCAAAAGCGTTGCCCTGATCCTTCGGACTGTGCGCATCGGAACCAATGGCGATGCCGACGCCGCGCGCTTTCGCTTTACGAATCAGACGCGCGTTTGCCTCAAGATACTTCTTTCGGCGTTCCTCGGGATGATTGCGATAGAGAAAGCGCGTGTTGATCTCGACGGCCAGGCCGCGCCGGTGCGCGACGTCCAACATGCGATCTTCGTACTCCTCGAGCTTTTTTTGAGCCGGCCATCGACCGAACGTCGCGGGAGCGTAAAAGTGACCGACGACGTTCGTCGGCAGCTTTTCGAGGTCGTCGAGGAGTTTCGCGATATCGAGTTCCCACAGTTTGTCGGCCGGGACGATCTCGTGCAGGCTGCTGAACTCCTCGTTATCGAACGGCCAGAGCCAGTCGGCGCCTTTTTCAGGATGCGTGATCGCCACGAAATGCACCGAGCGGATAATGCCGTCGGGCCGCATCGCGTCGACGATATTCTGCGCGTCCGGGCGAGCTCGCGGATCGTTATCTACCTCGGCCCCGATCGAAAAACGCATTCCGCGCCGAAGGCCCTCGGATACGGCTGCCGCGTGCATGATATCGACGCCTGCCGTCTCGGCGGCACCGAGCAGATCGCCGGCCTCGGCCAACTTTAACGCTCGCCGAACCGTATTGACGGCGCCGGGATCTTCGAAGGTCAAGTAGTTCGCGTGGTCCGCCACCATCAAGAAACGCGGCGACTGACGCCGGCAGGCATGGTAAAACCACAAAAAGAGCATGCGTGCCGAATATGCAATCGGCCGCTCCTCGGTATAAGGACGATGTTCACCCTTGGCGTGTCCGTGAACGTCGGGCATCGCCGCGATTCGAGGGTCCGGGGTCGCCACCTTCGCTAAAGTTGGCGTCTAGCCTCGGTAGCCCTCCATTTCGAGCAGACGCGCTTTCATTTCAACGCCGTAATAATAATTGTGTAAATCCCCCGACGAGTCGACGACGCGGTGGCACGGAAAGAGAAACGGAAGCGGATTGCGTGCCATCACGCGGCCGACGGCGCGCGCAGCCTTCGGCCGGCCGATTTGCGTCGCAACCCACGAGTACGAACGAACCTCACCGGGCGGTATGCGCGCGGCTGCGCGAAGCGCCGCCTGTTCGAACGGCGTAAGGTCGCTGATGTCGACGACGGCGTCGTCGACGGTCCACGTGCTGAAAAACCGA
>JAFAOZ010000238.1 GCA_019247395.1 Vulcanimicrobiota bacterium
CGGCGAGAAGGGCAAGATCATCGACGTCAAGGTCTTCTCGCGCGAGAACGGCGACGAGCTGTCGCCCGGGGTCAATCATCTCGTGCGCGTCTACGTCGCCCAGAAACGTAAGATTCTGCAAGGCGATAAGATGGCCGGACGACACGGCAACAAGGGTGTCATCGCAAAAGTTCTCCCAGAAGAGGACATGCCGTACCTTGAGGACGGATCGCCGGTCGACATCGTGCTCAATCCGCTCGGCGTGCCGTCGCGTATGAATCTGGGGCAGATCATGGAGACGCATCTCGGGTGGGCGGCACGCATGCTCGGCATGAGCGTCGCGACGCCGGTCTTCGACGGCGCGCACGCCGAGGACATCGCGGAGTGGCTGCAAGACGCCGGGCTTCCGGCCGACGGCAAGACGTGGCTTCGCGACGGCCGCACGGGCGAGCGTTTCTCGCGTCCGATCACCGTCGGTCTGATCTACATGCTCAAGCTGGCACACTTAGTCGACGACAAAATCCACGCGCGCTCGACCGGGCCGTACTCAATGATCACGCAACAGCCGCTCGGCGGTAAAGCGCAGTTCGGCGGACAGCGGTTCGGCGAGATGGAAGTGTGGGCGCTCGAAGCCTACGGAGCCGCGTATACGCTGCAGGAGCTTTTGACGGTGAAATCCGACGACGTCGTCGGCCGCGTCAAGACCTACGAGGCGATCGTCAAAGGCGAGAACGTCATGGAACCCGGCGTTCCAGAATCGTTCAAGGTGCTCATCAAGGAGCTTCAATCGCTTGCGCTCGACGTCAAGGTACTCACCGAGAACCGCGAAGAGGTCGAGATCAAGACGCCCGAGGACGAAATGGCGGAATCAGAGCGCCGCGAGTACGGATTGCTGATGGGCGACGAGAGCGCCGCTGTTTCGCAAACCGTCGTCGCAACGCGCGAGGCGGTAGCGGAAGCCCCCGCCGAGGTTGAGGAAGAGGAAGAAGAGGAAATCGACGACAGCAAGCCGCTCGATGCGACCGCTCCGATTCCAACGCCTCCGCCGGCGCCGCGCACGCCGGAAATGGAGTCCGAAGAAATCTTCGAGGAAGAAGAAGAGCCGTCCGAAGAGGAGATCGAGGGCCCGCAAGGCTACGAGCTCGAGGAAGAGGACGACGAAACGACCTACGAAGACGAAAAGCCGTCGTACGAAGGCGAAGAAGAAGAGACGCCCTACAACGAAAGCAATCAGGAAGAAGAGGGCTACTAACCCTCCGTCCTTCGACACGCGCCGCAATGCGGCGCGGCTCAGGATGACAGCAAAGAAAGAGGCCCGCAGATGCGGGCCTCTTTATCGTTGATGGTTTCGAATTAGTGCTTCGTGCAGACGCCGGTGACGCCGACGACGCGTCCCGTCTTCGCTTCCGTGAAGGACGACGAGTTGGTCATCTTGTTGTTGCTGACTTTCGTTACGACGTTATCGGTTTGACTCTTGATGTCCGGGCCGGCCGCGAATGAAACGTCGTGCCAGCTAATCTTATCGCCGTTCCAGCCGCTGGCGAACGAGAGACCGTACGCGCCGCCATCGCCGTAGAGCACGTCAACCCAGCGATGCGTATCGGAATCGTACGTGATCTTATCGTATGTCGAGAGTTTTTGGGATATCCACTTGGTCGGCTGGGTGGTCGAGGTCCCATCGATCCAATAACCGCTCGGGTCCATGCTATACGTGGTAGTCGTGACGTATGCCGTCGGGCGGCGAGCGCTCTTGGTGCTGCAGGTCCAGGTTCCGATCATAAATTCCATCGAAGAAAAGTTCGGTTTTTTGGGGGCGGGAATCGGCGTGCTCTCCACCTGCGCGGAAGCGAAAGCCGGAATCGTCGCCGCCAGCAGCACGGCAGCGGCAACGAGAACGCGGGGAATGCGCATATGCACCTCCTAAGCAAAGGGGGTTAATGAAGCGACAAGATTTGGCCGCCCTATCGGCAGCGGCCTTCTCATACCAAGGGCGGCAGGGAACCGGCGCCGGGAAGCGCACTCGCGTCTCCGGGAGGAAGTGATGAGCGAGCTTCGGCCAGTTGGAGTGGTCGGTACCGGCCGCATGGGGGCGAATATTGCCAAGCGCCTCCACGACGTCGGCTATCCCATCGGTGCGCTCTATGACGTGAATGCGCAATCCGCGCGTGTCACCGCGGCCGAGACCGGCGGCGAGGTCGCCACATCGCTGCGGCGCGTTACGGAGCTTTCAGATGTCATCCTTACCGTCGTCAGCGACGACGCGGCGATGTACGGAGTCTTCGCCACGCAAGGCGATTCGCTGCTCGACGGCGCCCGAGGCAAAGTCTTTGTTAACTGCGCGACGGTCTCGCCGAAGGTGCACGTCGACATCGAGCGGCTTGCCGAAGAACGCGGCGCCGGCACTCTCGAGGCATGCATGGCCAGTTCGATCCCCCAAGCCCGTAACGGCACGCTCTATCTCATGGTTGGCGGCCGACGGGAAGTCTTCGAGCGCGTCAAGCCGATGCTCGAACGAATGAGCGCATCGCTTAAATATGTCGGCGAGGCAGGAAAAGCGGCGCAAGTCAAAGCGCTCGTTAACATGGTGATGAACATCAATACGGCAGGGCTTGCCGAGGGACTCGGACTCGGCGATGCCCTGGGCCTCGACCTCGACGTGCTGCGCGAAGTATTTTCGCAAACGGGCGCAAACTCGCGGGTCCTGGAAACCGACGGCGCCGACATGCAGAACCGGGAACACGACGTCTACTTTTCAGCGGCGCACGCCGCCAAAGATTCCGGCATTGCGCTGGCACTCGCGCGCGACGTAAATTTGGATCTTCCGCTTGCGCGCGCGACCTTCGAACAGTACGAAAAGATGAAAGAGCTTGGCTTGGGCGAGCTCGATAAGTCCGGCGTATCGGAGCTAACGTTCAACTCGCGGCACGGGCAGCATGCGTCGCATGTGTAGCGGCCGCATCGTCGCGTTAGGCGCGTGCACGCTGGCCGCCGGTTGTGGATCACTCGGCGTTCAATCGGGGCCACAAGCCGCGGGGATTCCGTCGCAAGTCGTTCCGGCCGGGAAATACGCCGTGCTGCACTCATTTGGCTCGTCAGGCGATGGCCTGCAGCCGTACGCCAAACTCGCCGCGAGCAACGGCAAACTCTACGGTACAACGCAAGCCGGCGGAGCCTACGGTCTCGGCACCGTCTTCGAAATAACGACGTCGGGATCGGAGAAGCTGCTGTACAGCTTCAGCGGCAGCGATGGTTCCCAGCCATATGGGTCGCTCCTGAACGTTAATGGCGTTCTCTACGGCAGTACGGCCGGCGGTGGTAAGAACGGCGCCGGCACGGTTTTCTCTCTCACGGCCGCCGGCATAGAAAAGGTAATTTATAGTTTCGATACGACGCACGGCAGCACACCGACCGGCGGGCTTATCCGGAGCGGGAGCGAGTTCTATGGGACGACGCAAACAGGCGGTGCGAAGAACGGAGGCACGGTCTTTGCGGTCAGCGCGAGCGGCAAGGAACGCGTGCTGCACAGCTTCGGCGGCGGAAACGATGGCGTGCTTCCGCACGGGGACGTCATCGACGTCAAAGGCGAGCTCTACGGCACGACGATACAAGGTGGATCGACCGGCAACGGAAGCGTGTTCGCGGTAAGCACGTCAGGCAAAGAGCGCGTGGTCTATTCGTTCCGCGATCAGGGCGACGGGCAGTTTCCGGAGGCCGGCCTGCTCGATGTCAGCGGCAAGCTCTACGGCACCACGTCGGCCAGCGGCGTCGGCGGCGGTGGAACCGTCTTTTACGTCACGACATCCGGCAAGGAACACACAATTCTCCAGTTCCAAGGCGCCGGCGACGGCGGCACGCCGTACTGCGCGCTCGCCTTTTATAAAGGCGCGTTCTACGGGACGACCGGCTCGGGAGGGTACCGCGGGTACGGTACCGTCTTTGCTGTGACGCCCACGGGTAAACAGACGGTTCTGCATAAGTTCGGCATGGGCAATGACGGGCAGACTCCCTATGCGGGCCTGGTCTTTCTCAACGGCAAGTTCTATGGTACGACGATCGCCGGCGGCGCGTCGGGCGGCGGCACCGTTTTTTCGATCACTCCGTAACGTTAGGAGGTCATGATATGGCTACTGAAACGAAGGACAAAATAGTACCGTTAGTAAGCTCTGGCACCGCCGGGCCATTGGGAGCTCTCCACCTTCCGCGGCTTTGGCTGAAGGTGTCACTCGCAAATGCCGGTGCGCTGCCCGATGGCTACGACGAATGCGGCCAGGGTTTCGATGCGATGACGCTGAGCGCGCTCGGCATCGATCGGCAGCGAGCGATCGATTTTATTCGTCAGGACAAGCCGACATACATGGAATTCGAAGAATGGGTCGTGGCCAACGGCAAGACCGACAAAGCAACGATCGAGCAGCACAATGCAGCGATTCGCGGCTATCATCATGGTGACGATCTCGCGCACAAAATGCGCGGCGCGTCGAAGATCAATAACACGTCGGTGAAGGATGCCGTAACGCTCAATACGATCGAAGACTTAGACGAGGTTCACGCAAAACTGAATCGCACCTAATCCAATTTTAACGCGCGCATCGTTGAGAGCGTCCGAAGAATCGGACGCTCTTTTTCTCTAATGCTCTTGTAATCGCTTGTACACGATTAACGGGCGGAAGCAGGCGGCTGCTCTCCGACAATTATCACATGACCGCAATTGTGCGGTCGTTTGTCCCGTAGAGGGAAGGTACAATGCGCAAAGTACTTCTCGTAGTCAGTATTCTGCTGGGTGCTTGCGTTCAAGCGGCACGAGCAGATGCAAACACGAACGCCGCGCCGGCCGATGAATACTTCGGACCGACGAAACAAAGCGTTCTCGAAATTCGCAACCGCTTAAATGACTTCGACAAGCGCGACGCGAGATCGATGCTTGATCCCGACGTCGCGGTGTATCTCGACCACTTACAGCTCGCGATTCGCGACTGGCAGCGGCAATATCCACGCGATCCCTGGCTGCCGTATATGGTGGCGCATCTCGTTCGCGAGTATTGGCGTGCCGGCCAGGTGTCGGGCCAGGGTGGAACCGCCGCGCTCGCCGACCTGCGTTCCTCATACCCCGATTGGCCGATAACCAACGAAACCGTCGCGCTCGTCTACAACTCGAACGGCGCTTTGGATCGCGCGACGCGCGAAGATTCCGATTACATGCAATATGCGCAGGCGCCGTATGGACCATATGCGGAGGAGCCGCAATATGCGCAAGCACCGCCGCCTCCGCAAGGGTCGACATATTCCGATGGGCTTCCTAGTTACGCCGTGAGAACGGCATACGAACCGCCCATGGGACCGCCGCCGCAAGAAGGATCGCCGGTAGAACAGGGACCGCCGGTGGAAGAAGCTCCGCCGCCGGAAGAGTCACCGGTTGACGAAGCTCCGCCTGCGGAAGAGGCGCCGGTCGAGCAGGCTTCTCCAGTGGAACAAGCACCAGTTGCTAACGGCAACTCCGGCTACGACGCAACGCGCGGCTACGATCCCGTGCACGGCTACGACGCCGCTCGTGGGTACGACGTCGAACGCGGCTACGACGCCGCGCGAGCCTCCGGAGGAGATTCAGGCGGTGCACCGGCTCAAGACGCGCCACCTCCACAGCCATAAACGACGCCTACTGCACAAAAGAGCGCTCGCGTAAAACGCGGGCGCTCTTAACGTGCTATCATACGAGGCGATGACTGCAAAGAGTACGTTTATCGACCCTGCGATACAAGAGTACATCATCGCGACGGTCGTGCGCGAAGATCCCGTCCTGCGCCGCCTGCGCGAGGAAACCTCGCGTCATCCGCATTCGCGCATGCAGATCGGTCCGGAGCAGGCCGCGCTCATGCAACTGTTGGCGCGCACGATCGGCGCGCGGAGGTACTTAGAAATCGGCGTCTTTACCGGTTATAGCTCCTTGGCAATGGGGCTAGCCTTGCCGCAGGATGGATACGTGCTGGCCTGCGATGTGAGTGAGGAATACACCGCCCTCGCGCGACGGTATTGGGACGAGGCGGGCGTAGCTGGTAAGATCGATCTTCGTATCGCACCGGCATTGCAGACCCTGGGGAAAGTCCAAGGCGAGGGCATCGAGCCGTTCGACATGGCTTTTATCGACGCGGATAAGGCAAATGTGGGCGAGTATTACGAAGCCGCGCTTTCGCTGGTGCGCGCGGGCGGACTGATTCTGGTCGATAATGTGCTTTGGAGTGGGGCGGTGGTCGATGCGTCCACGTCGGATCGCGACACGGAGGCGCTACGGGCGCTCAATGCAAAAGTTGGGTGCGACGAACGGGTCGACGTCGCGCTGATACCGGTCTGCGATGGACTTCTTATCGCGCGAAAGCGCTGACGCTTAACTCTTCGGCGGGCGAAGGTAGTTGTAGCGCGACCACGCATCGCGCCAGGGCGTCGTTGCCGGAGCCGGAGCGGCCGGCATTGCGACATCGGCGTAACCTGCGTCGAAACAGACGCGGCGGTGCGCGTAGTCGACGGCCATTGCGTGCACGGTCGGCAGATTCGTTTCGACGATCCCGTTATAACCGTCGGGCCGTTGAGGCTCCGTGCAGATCGGCATCAAGCTCGAGGACGAGCCCGGCGTATAGCGCACCGAAGCTGACGCGCCGCAGGCCAGACCCTGTCGAACCGCTGCCGGCATCGTCTCGTAGTTGGCGTTGGCCACCAGCGGACGTCGGAGCTCGGAACGGATGCCGTCCCAAAGGGCGCCGCCTCCCGCCATTCCGGAGTCGAGTACGATGTCGCTAAGCCAGGTGTCGTTAATCTCGATCGTTGCGAGCGGAACGTGCGGCGTCAGATCGACGGTGATGCAGTGCAGACGCGTAAGCTTCGACGGCGAGGGAAAGAGCGTTACCTGCCGGCGGTCGCGATCGATGAGGGTCGGAAAGTGCATGAAGAAATCGTAACCGCACAGGGCGTTGCTGCCGGTCACGTTTGGAGAAATCAAGGCGGGCAGGTCGTGCAACGCGTATGACGCGACGCCGAAGCGTGCGATCTCGGTCTGCTTATCGACGTAGGTATGACCGTCCGGAGCGACCTCGAAGGTACCCGCGCGCGTCGCTAAATGCGCCGCCTGCGCAAGCCATGGCGAGACGATCATAGCCGAGGTTCCGGTATCCAGAACGCACGTCGCGCGCTGTCCGTCGATCGTAACCGGAATCGTGGTGCGGGTCGCGTTGGTCCCGCTCGAAATGACGACCGGGCTCGATGCCGGCGCTCGCTGCGCGGCGGCTCCAAGCGCGACGATGCCGGCCGCAAAGGAGAGGCTCAAAACGGCAACACGCTGCGCTCGTCTTCTCATCGACTCGAGCGTAGCGTAGCACACGGGGCGGGATTCGTCTGCGGCTCTCATCAAACTTTGACCAAGTGGGGAAGCTTCGCGTTGCATGCCTGGGCGGGGGGCCGGCCGGCCTCTATTTCGGCATCTTAATCAAGCAGCATTTCCCGCAATGGCAGGTTCGCATCCTCGAACGTAATCGGCCTTTCGACACGTTTGGCTGGGGCGTGGTCTTTTCAGATGCGACGTTGGAGAATCTGCGCGCCGCTGACGAACCGACACATCGCCGGATCACCGAATCGTTCGCGCATTGGGACGATATCGCGATCCATTTCAAGGGACGAACCTTTCGTTCGGGCGGCCACGGCTTCTGCGGCATCGCGCGTAAGCGATTGCTCGAGATTCTGCAGCAGCGAGCTCAGGAGCTCGGCGTCGAACTTGAATTCCAGCACGACGTCGAGGACGTCGAGGCGCTTCGCCGCGAGTGCGATCTGCTTGTCGGCGCGGATGGCATCAACAGCCGCGTTCGCAACGCCTATGCCGCGGTTTTCGAGCCGCAGCTCGACCGGCGGCTCTGTCGATTCGTCTGGCTCGGGACGACACTGCCCCTCGACGCATTCACGTTCATCTTCGAACAGACCGAGCATGGCTGGTTCACCGTGCATGCATATCGCTTCGACGCCGAGCTGAGCACCTTCATCGTCGAATGTCGGGAGGAAACGTGGCTTGCGCACGGGTTGGACTCCGCCGATACCGCCGAGACGCTGGCGTTCTGCGAGCTCCTCTTCGAGCCGTATCTGCACGGCCACCGCCTGATGGCCAACAGCGCGCACTTACGCGGCCGCGATTGGCTCAACTTCACTCGCGTCACCAACGAGCGCTGGTTCGATAAAAACGTCGTGCTTGTGGGAGACGCCGCGCATAGCGCCCACTTTTCGGTCGGATCTGGAACGAAGCTTGCCATGGAAGACGCGATCTCGCTTGCGGAGGCGCTAGGTTCCCATGTCACCCTGAGCCTGTCGAAGGGCGACATGGGTGCCGCACTCCAAGAGTACGAGTCCCAGCGCAAGCTTGAAGTCCTTCGCATTCAAAACGCCGCGCGAAATTCGACCGAGTGGTTTGAAAACGTCGCGCGCTATGCGATTCTGCCGCCGGAGCAGTTCGCGTACAGCCTGCTGACGCGCAGTCAGCGCATCGGGCATGAGAACCTCCGCCTGCGGGACACCGAATACGTCGATCGCGTCGAAGAGTGGTTTGCCGGTCGCATTGCGCCGCCCATGTTCGCGCCGCTGCGGTTGCGCGAGCTGGAGTTGATCAATCGCGTCGTCGTATCGCCGATGGACATGTATAGCGCCGTGGATGGAACGCCGAACGATTTTCATCTCGTCCACCTCGGGTCGCGGGCCGTTGGAGGCGCCGGTTTGATCTTTACGGAGATGACCTGCGTGACGCGCGAGGGGCGCATCTCTCCCGGGTGCACGGGCATGTATCTGCCCGAGCACGTTACGGCTTGGAAGCGCATCGTCGATTTCGTGCATCAACACTCGCGCGCCAAGATTTGCTTGCAGCTCGGCCACTCCGGGCCTAAAGGGTCGACCAAGCTGATGTGGGAGGGAATGGACGAGCCGCTGGCCGACGGAAACTGGCCCATCGTGGGGCCGTCTGCGATTCCTTATTCGCCGTTGAATCAAGTTCCATCGGAGCTGAACAAGCAGGAGATGAACGAGATACGCGAGGCGTTCGCGCGCGCGGCCGCGATGGGACTCGAGGCCGGCTTCGATATGCTCGAACTGCATTGCGCGCACGGATATCTGCTCTCGTCCTTCATCACGCCGTTGCAAAACCGCCGGAACGACGAGTACGGCGGATCGCTGGAAAATCGCTTGCGCTATCCGCTCGAAGTCTTCCGCGCGATGCGTGCAGTCTGGCCGCAAGAACGCCCTATGTCGGTACGCATTTCGGCGACCGATTGGGTCGACGGTGGGATTTCCGGCGACGACGCCGTTGAGATCGCGCGGGCCTTCAAAGCGCAAGGCGCCGATTTAATCGACGTGTCTACCGGTCAGACGTCGACGGACGCGAAGCCCGTCTACGGGCGCATGTTCCAGACACCGTACGCCGATAAGATCCGCAACGAGGTCGGCATCGCGACGATGGCCGTCGGAAATATCACGGAGACCGATCAAGTCAACGCGATCCTCGCCGGGGGACGCGCCGATCTCGTCGCACTGGGCCGTCCGCACTTAGCCGATCCCTTCTGGACGCTGCACGCCGCCGCGCGGCTCGGTTACCACGATGCGCTCTGGCCGGTGCAGTACCTACCCGGAAAAGATCAGCTCGAGCGACTCATCGCTCGCGAACAGGCAAGTACGCCGTGAATCTTTTGGGCCGGCACGC
>JAFAOZ010000245.1 GCA_019247395.1 Vulcanimicrobiota bacterium
CCGGATGCAATCATCATCTCTCCCGGCCCCGGCGACCCGCGCGACTTAAGCGGAACCATCGACGTTTTGCGCGATCTCGTCGGACGCAAGCCGCTTTACGGAATCTGCCTCGGACACCAACTGCTGGCGCTCGCGTGCGGCGGACAGACCTACAAACTGCCGTATGGACACCGCGGCGGCAATCAACCCGTTATGGACTTACAAGCGCGCGAAGTTATCGTCACCGCGCACAACCATGGCTATGCGGTCGATGCCGGCTCGCTTCCGCCGGAGCTCGAAGCGACGATGACCAACCTTAACGACGGAACGAACGAAGGCTTTCGCCATCGCCGGTTGCCGATTGCGGGCGTTCAATTCCATCCCGAAGCGTCGCCCGGTCCATTCGACGCGCGCCGGCTCTTCGCCGAGTGGCTCAGCGATCTGCCGCAGCGCTAGCGCTGCTCGTCGCTCTGCTGGCAAGCGTTCCGGCAATCGGCGATGCGCAGGCGCTGCAGCGTCTGACCGTTCTCTCTTTCGATCTCGGCGCCGATGCAACGGCGCTGCGCGCCGGCATACCGTTTCATTTGATGTTGACGCTCCGCGTCCGCGAACGGGTAAGCCAGATCGCCAACATCGATTTACCCGGTCTCGCTCAGCTCGAGCTGCTCGGCGACGAACGGGAAACGACGACGACGCCGCAGGGTACACAATATCGCGAAACCGTAACGGTCGTCGCACACGACGGCGGCACGATTGCGATCTCGCCCGGAACGCTTCAAGCGATCGACGCACGGGACGGAAAACCGAAGCAATGGTTCAGCAACGGTCTCACGCTGCACGTAGCCGGTGCACCGTCGCGCGCCGTGAGAGTCGCGGCTCGAAGCGTGGGCGTCGCGCTGCTCTGGCTGCTCGGAATCGTATCCATCGCGGCGATCGTCTTGCTGTTGGCGCGGCGCCGGCCACCTGCGCCGAGACCGGTTCCGCCGGCCGCCGTCGCACCGCCCGTTTCGCAAGCCATCGTGCGGACGCCGCGCCAGCGCGCACAAGATGCATTGGCCGTCTTGCAAGCCGAGCGGTCACGTCCGGCTGCAATCTCGGTGCGCGCGGCGATTTGGCGGATGGTCGGGGCATCGGACGGCGAAACGCTCGCCGACGTGCTGCGCCGAACCGATTCTCACGATCGCGTGACGCGCGAACTGCTCGTCGCGCTCGAGCGCAGCGCCTTCACATATGAAGAAGATCTGCGCGGCGCCATCGAGGATGCGTGCGCCGCGCTGGAACGCTATATCCAGGCCCCGGGATGAACCTCGACCGTCAACCCGCTGCGCTTCGCGCAGCGCTCGCCGAAACGATCGTCGGCCAGGAGCGCGTTATCGAAGGCCTTCTTTTGGCGCTCCTCTGCAACGGCCATGTTCTGCTCGAGGGACCGCCTGGGCTTGCCAAGACGCTCGCATGCCGATCGCTCGCTGCAGCACTCGAAGGCGATTTCAAGCGCATTCAATTCACGCCCGACTTGCTGCCGAGCGACATCGTCGGCACGCGCATCTTCGATCAGCGGGAGAGCGCATTTGCGACGGTATTGGGACCTATTTTCGCCAACGTGGTGCTCGCCGATGAAATTAATCGTGCACCCGCGAAGGTGCAGTCGGCGCTGCTCGAAGCGATGCAGGAGCGTCAGGTGACGATCGGCCCGCACTCCCACGCTCTGCCCGATCCGTTCGTCGTCATGGCGACGATGAACCCGCTCGATTCGGAAGGAACGTATGCGCTTCCGATCGCGCAGATGGACCGCTTTCTCTTGAAGGTCAACGTCGGGTATCCAAGCCGTGAGGAAGAGCTGAGAATCCTCGACCGCTTCGCCGTCGCCGACACGCAGCCGGTGCGCGCGGTGGCGACGCTCGACGACGTTCGCCGGTGGCGCGTTGCGGCACACGCGGTGCACATCGACGAAAAGCTGAAGCGCTATATCGTCGACCTGGTGGCTAAAACGCGGGAGCCGTCGGAGTTCATCGATTACGGAGCGAGCCCCCGCGCCACGC
The DNA here is from genome assembly GCA_019247395.1 of Vulcanimicrobiota bacterium. GTDB lineage: Bacteria > Vulcanimicrobiota > Vulcanimicrobiia > Vulcanimicrobiales > Vulcanimicrobiaceae > Cybelea. The sequence goes on from JAFAOZ010000245.1 coordinate 2,019, forward strand.
TGGCGCTGGCATTCCTAGCACGCGGACGCGCGCTCCTGGGCGATCGCGATTTTGCGTTGCCGGATGACGTCCGCGCAATTGCGCCGCACGCGCTACGGCACCGAATCGGTTTTAACTATCGTTTGGCGGCCGAAGGCATTTCCGCGGATCGCGTCATTGACGGGCTCGTCGCGGCCGTTCCCGCGCCGTGACGATCCGTGAGGCGCTCCTGCGGGCGCGTCGCCGCCCGCGCCACCTCGGAGCGGGTTCGCCGACGATCTACCGCGGCGACGGGTACGAGTTCGTCGAGCTGCGCGCCTATGTCGCCGGCGACGACGTACGGCGCATCGATTGGGCTGCCACCGCACGCTCGGGAGAG
>JAFAOZ010000136.1 GCA_019247395.1 Vulcanimicrobiota bacterium
AGCCCTTAAGCAGGACGACGTCGTCGGATCGCGCGTGCTCGCGCAGCCATTGCGCGGCTTCTGCGTTACTCTCCACGCGAACAATCTGTTCTGCCTGGAATCCCGCGCGTTCCGCTCCGCGGGCGAGGTCGCTTGCGTACTCACCGCGGAGAAGCAATACGTCGACCAGCCGCGCGGCGTGCTCGCCGACGCGCTCGTGCAACGCCTTCGATTCGTCGCCGAGCTCCGCCATGCTCGCGAGCACCGCGATGCGACGAGCGGCCGCCTCGCCGCCAAAGGCGTCGAGCGCGGCGATCATGCTGCTGGCGTTGGCATTATACGCATCGTAAATCAGTGCGATGCCGCCGCTCGTTGCAACGCGGTCGTAACGCCCCTCCGGCAGGCGGGCGCCCGCGATTGCGTCGGCCAACTGCTCGGCGGAAACGCCGAGCTCGATCGCGCCCGCCGCCGCAGCTGCCAGATTTGCGCGATTGTGCTCTCCCGGCACGACGAGATCGACCTCGAGCTCGATCGTTCGGCCGCCGCGGCGATGAATCAGCCTCCGCCCCTCGAACGCGGTAAGCAGTTCGAAGCGCTCCGGCGATTCCAGCGACGCGAGATCGCCCGCGAACCAGTGTGGTGCGACGGCGAGACCCGGTGCGCGCCGCAGCGATGCAGCATCCGCTGCATTGAGAATGGCGCGGGCTCCGCGCTCGAAGAGCGCCCACTTCGTCTCTTCAAGTCGCTCGCGCGAGCCCATGATCTCCAAGTGCGCGTCACCGACGTTCGTCAAAATCCCCAAATGCGGCCTCGCGATCTCCACCAGCGCGGCGATATCGCCATAATGGCGCGCGCCCATCTCGACCACAGCCACTTCATGTTCGGCATTGGAGAGCTCGAGCAGCAGCTTGCTGACGCCGATCTCGTTGTTCTCGTTTCGCGGAGTAGCCGCCGCGCCGCCGCCGCAGCGCTGCGTCAAAAGCTGCGAGAGAAACGCTTTTGTCGTCGTCTTTCCCGCACTGCCCGTAATGGCGACGACGCGTCCTTGGAAGAGGCCGCGCGCCGCGCCGGCGAGTGCCATGTACGCCGCTTTTGTGTCGCGCACGATCATTGCGGCAGCTTCGGGTATGCAACGGCGCTCGTCGTCGACGACGAGCATCGCCGCACCGCGCCGCACGGCTTCGGCGGCAAAATCGTGACCGTCAAAACGCTCTCCGTGCAGCGCGACAAACGTATCTCCCGCCTCCAGATGTCGCGTGTCGGTGCAAATGCGCAGCTCCGGCGGCGCTGCGCCGGCTTCAACGAGTCTCGCAGCCGTTGCTGCGACGGCAAGTTCGAGCGGCAGTTTCATCGCGGCGCGCGCGCTGCGAGCGCTTCGCATGCAACGGCTGCATCATCGAACGGTACGATCTCCTCGCCGACGATTTGGTACGTTTCGTGACCCTTCCCGGCAACGAGCACGACGTCGCCGGGGCGCGCTTCGGCGATCGCCCGCTCTATCGCGAGCCGCCGATCGGATTCGATCACGTAGTTGGCGCCTTCGATGCCGCCCACGATGTCGTCGATGATCGCGCGGGGATCTTCACTGCGCGGATTGTCGCTGGTAACGTACGCGCGGTCGGCAAGGGCGGATGCAATGGCTCCCATTTGGGAGCGCTTTCCGCGGTCGCGGTCACCTCCGCAACCGAAGACGACTGCGAGCGCGCCGGCGGCGGTTTCGCGCAACGAGCGCAGTGCATTTTCCAGCGCGTCGGGCGTGTGCGCATAGTCGACGACCACGGCAACGCCGCCGGCCGTAAGCCGTTCCATCCGACCCGCGACGCGCTCCACGCGCTCCAGGGCAGCCGCTGCGGTCGCGTCGTCGATGCCGAGAAGGCGGCCGATGCCGATCGCCGCGAGCGCATTCCAAATATTGAAACGGCCCGGAAGGCGCAGCTCGAATCGCCGGCCGTCGAGCGTGAAGAGCGTGCGATCGGGCTCCGAAACGATCTGCGTCGGTACGAGTATCGCATCCTCGCGCTCGCCGTACGTCACGACCGTTCGTCCTTCACCTTCGAGTTCGCGCGCCCAGTTCGCGCCATACGGATCGTCGACGTTCAACACGCCCGCGGGAGCAAGCGTGAAGAGGCTGCGCTTCGCCGCGGCATACGCTTCGAGCGTCTCGTGAAAGTCGAGATGATCGCGAGCAACGTTGGTCAGTGCGGCGACGCGAAATCGCACATCGTCGACGCGGTCGAGCACGAGCGCGTGGGAGCTCACTTCCATCGCGACCGCCTTTGCGCCGTGCCGTCGCATTTGGGCGAGCAACCCATGCAGCACGGGAGGAAGCGGTGTCGTATTATCGAGCGCCCACCGGTGTACGCCAAACTTCGCGCCGATGGTTCCGAGAAGTCCGCACGGCATACCCGCACCGTTGCAGATCGCCGCAACCATGTGCGCGACGGTCGTCTTACCGTTGGTTCCCGTGACGCCGATGACGTCAAGCCTCTGCGATGGATCGTCGAAAAATGCGGCTGCCAAACCGGAGAGCGCGCGGCGCGTGTCGGCAACGCGGATAAGCGTAACGCCGGGTGGTACGTCGTCGACTCGTTCGTCGACGACAAGGGCGCGAGCGCCCCGCGCCAGCGCATCGGCAATATAACGATGGCCGTCCGACTGGGCGCCGTGCAGGGCAACGAAAAGCGCACCGGGTTCGACCTTGCGGGAGTCCATTTCGATAGCCGTGATGCTGCCGCTGCGATCGCCGGTCACACGTGCTTCCGGTAAGCGGCTGAGCAACGGCTCTAATGCGACGGTTCGGTCAGCGTTCACGGTGCGCCGGGTCGGCGCTCGGCAATACTCCCGCGTGAAGCATGGCGGCACGAGCAATTTCGGCAAACGCCGGCGCAGCGACCACGCTGCCGTAGTACGAGCCGAGGGGCCGTTCGACTTTGACGTAGATCAAGAATCGCGCGCGCGGATACGGCACCATGCCGATGAAGGATGCGGCGTAATATCCGGAGCGATATCCGCCGTCGACGACCATCTCGGCCGTTCCGGTCTTACCGGCGGTTGCATAGCCGGGAACTTGCGCCGTCGGATCTCCCGTGCCATGCAGCACGACCGAACGCAAGAACTTGCGCAGCTCCGCTGCAGTTCGCTGCGAAAAAATTCGGCGCACGGTCGTTGGTCCGTACCGCTGCAAGAGACGTCCCTGCTGATCGTAGACCGCGCGGACGATTCGCGGCTGCATCAGCAGCCCGCCGTTGGCAATCGCGCAATAATAGCGCGCCATCGCCAACGGCGTCACGGAAACGCCTTGTCCGAACGACATCGTCGCAAGCGACGAACCGCTCCATTGCGAAGGCGGCGGTACGATTCCGGGGTTCTCGCCGGGCAATCCGACGCCGGTGGGGGTACCGAAGCCTGCCTTGCGCTCCATGTCGTAGAGCGTCTTCGCGCCAATGGAGAGGCCCACTTCAGCAGCGCCGACATTGTGCGAAAACTCCACGATTTGCTCCAGCGTCTCGCTGCCGCCCGTCCCTGCCATAAAGCCGTCTTCCGCGTTATGAATCGTCTGACCGCCTACGTCGAGTCGATCGTGTGCCGGGAAGCGGCTTGCCAAGGTCACCTTCCCGGATTCGAGCGCCGCAGCGGCGGTCACTAATTTGTACGTCGATCCCGGCTCGTACGCATCCATTACGGCGCGGTCGCGCCGCGCCGCGTCGGCATATTTCCAGAATCGGTTCGGATCGAAGTCCGGCACGTTTGCCATTGCGAGGATCGCGCCCGTCCAAGGATCCATGACGATGGCGGTACCGTCGAGTGCGTGAAATGTATTGAACTGTTTTGCGAGCGCCCGTTCGGCAACGAATTGAAGGTAAGGATCGATCGTCAACTGCACGTCGAGTCCCGGCTGCGCCGGTGTAATGACGCGCTCGCGTCCGAACGGAATCGGGCGTCCGAACTCGTCGGCCTCGAGGGTGACGCGACCCGATTGCCCGCGTAGGACGTCGTCGTATGCGTACTCGATGCCGTCCAGTCCGTTTTCATCGGTCCCGACGAATCCGAGTATCGTCGACGCGAGACGCCCCGCGGTATCGACGCGCGACCCCGTCTCTTCCTCTTTCAAATCGATGCCGAGGAGGTTGAGCGCGCGAACCCGGCTCGCCGTGTCGTGCGAGACTTTTCGTCCAATCCAGACGAACCAAAGGTGACGGTCGTGCAGCGCAGCGATCGTCGACGCATC
>JAFAOZ010000181.1 GCA_019247395.1 Vulcanimicrobiota bacterium
CAAGCGCTTCACCGATCTCCCGGGTCGGCGGCGTCTCCGGAATGCCGCGCAACCCGCGCACCGCGAAATGCCGGACGCCCGCAGCCGGCGGGATTCCGGCCAAGTGCGTAGCTGCCATCCCGCAAGCGCCGCGCTCGCGCAGGCGCCCGAGCAACGCAATCAGAAGGGCTCGGCCTTCGTGCGGCGTCGTCGTGCGCGCGAATTCATCGGCGAGTATCAGCAGCCGCGACGAGTTGCGCGCGAGAATCGCCTTGAGGTCGATTACTTCCCGCGCGAATGACGAGAGCAGTCCGCCCGACTGCGCTTCGCGTCCCAGTCCCAGCCATGCGATCTGATCGAAGAGCGCCGTTCGCGCGTTTGCCGCAGGCACCGGCAGACCGAAGGCCGCGCAGAGCGCAACGAATCCGCAGGTCTGCAGGCAAACGCTCTTGCCTCCCATATTCGGACCCGTAAGCACCGCCGTATCGCAAAGTTCCAAATCGAGCGGCACGAAGCGCCGCCCCGCGGCGTTGAGCTCGGCCTCCAGCGGAAGGAAGCGCGCCCGCACGAACGCGAGCGCCGGTGCTGCGTCGATCGCCGCGGGAGCGCAGTCGTAGCGCTGCGCGAAATGCGCCGCTGCAAGCGTCACGTCGAGGCGGCCGATCGCCGCGGCCGCGTCCTCGAGCGCGGCGGCTCGGTCGCGCACGATGGCAGAGAGTCGCGCGCGCACGCGCTCTTCGGCTTCGCCGGCGGCGGACGCCGCGGCATCGCGGCGTTCGAGTGCCGCCAGCGACGCTTCACCGTATTCCAGCGAACAGAGGCGATAGGTCGGCGACTCACGCAGGACACGAATCCCCGCCGGCAGCGCGCCGGCAACGTCGTCGCGCATCACGATGAACTCGTCGCCCGCAATTTCGTCGCGTTGCAGCGCACGGGCAGCGCCTTCGCGTTCGCGTCCGCGCGCCGAATCGAGCTCGGCTTGCGCGCGTTCCAGCTGCTCTCGCGCGCGTTTTAACTCGTCGTCAAACGCGTCGGCGAGATAGAATCCCAGCTGGTTGCGGCTGCCGCGCGCAAGCGCGGCCGCAGCCGCGCGCACCCCATCGTTCGTAATCGGCTCCCGCTGGGTCCACGGCGCGAGCAAACCGTCTACGTGTTCCACCGTCGCGCAGAAACGCTGCAGCTCGAGAAATTGCGGATCGTCCAGCAAATCGCCCATCGAGGCGCGCGCGACGGCACCGGCGGCATCGGGCAGTTGGGCCAGCGCGGCACGGATGGCGTCGAGCCGCTCGGCATCGAGTGCCGCCGCGACGGCAGCGATCGTTTGCGCGCGCTCGCGTGCGGCAACTTCTTCACCCGGTGGAAAGGGAAGCAATTCGCAAAATGCGCGTTCGCCGTACGGCGAGACGGGAGCCACGGATTTTGCAAGCCATTCGAACCCGATCACCTGCGCGCTGGCCGCATCGAGCAAATCGCCGGTTTTCATGCAGCCCGTGCGCTCGCATAAACGTCGAACGTGGGCAAGCCCGTCGCATCCGCGACGGCTCGAGCAAAGGCGCGCGGCTCGAAAGTGCGCTCGGGCGCGGTCGATGCGATCGTTGCCGCAATGACGCGCAAGGGACGGTGGCAGCGAACGCGCAGGCGTTCGAGCGCGCGCGACCCGGCTTTGCCGGAGAATGCTATTTGCGTAGGATCGCGCACGACGATCTGGCGGCGCTCGCGCGCTGCAATCAACGCCGCCGCCGACGATGCGGTAAGCGCACCGTCGACCTGTATTGCCGGCTCCGCCGGATCGTATGGCGGTATGCTAAGCCGCGCCACGAGCGACGATATCTCATCTACCGCCTCGGGCATGGTCTTGGCTGCGGCCGCGCCGCACGCAACCACGATCGCGCCTTTGGCACCGGCGAGCGCGGCGACGCGGTCGACTGCGCCGTCAATAATAACCATCTCGCTCAATTCGCATAAATCGTCGACGACTTCGCTCACCCCCGACGCCGTTGGAGGCCCGGCCAATTCGTATTTGCCGGCCGCCGCAACACGCGCATAGAGCAGCCTGCCGCCGGCCGTCGGCAATGGTGACAGCCGCAGAATTTCAACTGCCGGCGTTCTCGGCAATGCGTCGCGCGCGGTCACGAAAACCGTTTCGGGCTTGAGCCAAAGCTGCGGCTTACGGCTCGATGCAATTCCGCACGACGCCAAGCCGACGGATAGACTCCCCGCGCACGCCGCGTCGTAGATCGCGCGCAGCGTCGTCGTTTTGCCGACGTCGCGGCCGATGCCGACGACGAAGATCGAGCGCGCATTCGCTCCGCGGGCCAGCTCGAGCATTGCCGATCCTACGCGCATGGAGGCTCGTTCATTCAGCCAATCCGCAGCGCCTTGAGAGCCGCAAAGAGCACGCCCGTCAGCGCCAACAGAATACCGCCGAAGAAGGCTGCGTTCTGCTCCGACCAACGCCCCAGCATTCGGCCGAGCGTGAGGCCCAGCGTCGTCGCTCCGAGCGAAACGCAGGCGATCACGATAAGCGAGACCGGCATCGGAACGCCGATGTAAAGAATCGAGAATCCGACGCCGAGCGAGTCGAGGCTCACCGAAAGCGACGCCAAGATGAGCCCCCGTCCGCTCGCAAGATTGAGACGCGACGTCTCGGAGAACTCGCTGCGGCTCTCTTTGATCATGTAAAGTCCCACGCCGATAAGAGCGGCAAAACCGATATATCCGGCGTAATCGCCGATCAGATGCCCAGCCGCCGCACCGAGCCCCGCGCCCAAACAGATCATCGTGACCTCCGCGGCCGCGAACGTCAGTCCAATTCGCAGTTTTCGATGCGCGGGAATAGGGCGCACGCCGACACCGACACTGACGGCAAAAACGTCGAGCGACAGCGCCAGCGCGATGATGAATACCTTGAGGAAGACCGATCCCACCAGCACGCTCTGCGCGATGACCTGGTGAAGCCTCCTGCATGAGCCGCCCTTGGCCCGGACCGCTCTTTGCCGTCGCCGCTCTGCTGCTCATCGCCTCGCTCGCAACGCCGGTTGCGGCGGTGCTGCTCGCGATGCCGCCGGGAGAAGCGGTCGGCGTGCTTGCGAGCAACGGAGCTGCGGCGCTGCGCGTCTCGTTCATCGCTTCAGCCGGGGCAACGTTCGTCGCGACGCTCTTGGGCGTGCCTGCCGGCTACTGCCTCGCGCAGCTCTCGCCGCGGCTTCGCGCGGCGGCTATCTTTTTGCTCGCGCTGCCGCTTGCATTTCCGCCCGTCGCATCGGGCCTGATCTTGATCTACTCACTCGGCACCAACTCGCCGCTGGGCGGGTGGCTCGCGCTCCATGGTTTGACGGTTCCCGACTCGCTGCTCGGTGTCGCGGTGGCCGAGTTTTTCGTTTCCGGGTCGTTCGTCGCGATTGCAGCGACGGCCGCCTTCGGAACGCTCGATCCAATTTATACCGACACCGCGCGCACGCTGGGAGCAAGCGAATGGCGCATTTTCTCGCGCGTTGCCCTCCCTGCGGCCGGCGCAAGCATCGGTGCCGGGGTGGCCTTCGCATGGCTACGAGCGATCGGCGAATACGGCGCGACGAGCATTTTGGCGTTTCATCCGACGTCGCTACCAGTCGCACTCTACGTCGCGCTATCGGCATCGGGAGTGCGGGAAGCGCTCGCCCTGTGCTACGGCTTCATCATTCTGGCGGGAATGGTGCTCGCCGCCGCCTGGATTCTCAGGCGAGGCGTCGTAGAGTAGCGCGGTGCAGAGCGTCGTCCAGAAAAACTTTTACTTTCTTGCGCGACGGTTCGTTGCGGGCGAAACTATCGGCTCGGCGATCGCGGCGGTGCGCGCGCTCAACGAGGCGGGGATGTCGGCCACGCTCGACTTTCTCGGCGAAGACGTGCTCGAACGCGGAGCGGCGCTGCGTCAGCGCGACGTCTACCTCGAAATGCTCGATGCAATCGCGGCCAGCGGCGTCAACTCCAACGTTTCCGTAAAACTCACCGCGATGGGTCTGCTCGTCGACGAGGGGTTCGCGGTGGAAAATCTTAGTGCGGTCGTCGAGCGTGCGGCCCGCAATCCCGATCCGTTCGTGCGCATCGACATGGAAGGCTCGGCGGTCCTCCCGGCGACGCTCCGCGTATTCCAGACGATCTACGCGTCGCACAAGAACGTGGGGCCCGTACTGCAAGCCTACTTGCGGCGCACGGCTGGCGACGTTGCCGACGCCATTGAACTTGGGGCGCGCGTTCGTCTTTGCAAAGGGGCGTACAACGAGCCGCCCGAGATCGCGTTCAAAAGCATGCCCGAGATCCGTGCGAACTATCTGCGCCTGGCGCGCGAGCTGCTCGAACGCGGAACCTACCCCGGCATCGCGACTCACGATCGCCGCCTGATCGCTGCCGTAAAGGAGTTTGTAGCGCAGCGCAATATCGGCAGCGATCGCTTTGAGTTTCAAATGCTTTATGGCTGCCGGCCGCGCGTCCAGCGCGCGATCGTCGCGCAAGGACATCGGTTGCGCGTCTACGTGCCATTCGGTACGCATTGGGCCGGCTATTTCTATCGGCGCGTCTTAGAACGGCGGGAGAATCTATTTTTCGCCCTCTCGTCGATGTTCTCGTCCTAGAGCGTCGTCAGTGCGCGCGGTCGTTCAGCGAGTCTCACGCGCGGCGGTTCGCGTGGACGGACAAACGGTCGGCGAAGTCGGTGCCGGCCTGTTGGTTTTCTTGAGCGTCGCCGTTGACGACGAGGAGAACGATGCGCGCGCCATGGCCGATAAGGTGACGGGCCTGCGTATTTTCAGCGACGAGCGCGGCTTGATGAATCGGTCGGTGATCGATGCGCGCGGCAGCGTGCTGCTCGTCTCTCAGTTCACGTTGCACGGCGACGTGCGGCGCGGTCGGCGTCCGTCGTTCGTTAACGCCGCAAAAGAGCCGGCGTCGCGGCGGCTCTACGAGCTTGCTGGAAAGCTGATAGCGGCCGCCGGCGTCCCCGTCTCATACGGCATTTTCGGCGCGCATATGGAGGTCGAGCTGGTCAACCACGGCCCCGTGACGATCCTCATCGATAGCAAGCGAGCCTTTTAAAAACGCTAGCCGGATGGTTACTTTCCCCTCCGAGCTGGCCTGTTCTCATCTTGCACCAACCTAGGGGGCAAACTTTCGACCCACCCCGTGCGTTGTAGTAGACGGAGAACCAAGGTTGCCGCCCTTTTTTAGCGGCATGCAGAATATAGGTGAACGAAACAAGATGATTAGCGAACCGAACCGGCGTAGCGGCGGCATGTCGGTCAGAGAAGCCGGCCAAAAAGGCGGCGAGACCGTCAAGCAAAAGTACGGCGCCGAGTTCTACGAAGAGATCGGCCGCAAGGGCGGCCTAGCAACGAAACAAGCTCACGGTCACGAATTCTACGAGCAAATCGGTAAGAAGGGTGGCAAGAAAGGCGGCGAAGCCACGCGAGACCGCTATGGGCCGGACTTCTACGAACGAATCGGACAAAAGGGTGGGCAAAAAGTCAAACAGCTCATCGAAGAGGGAAAGCGCGCCGCGTCTGACCGCAAGCGCGCGAGCTAAGTCTTCTTCCCGGCTCGGGACGAGCCTGAGCCTCGTAACCATAGCATTCGCGGCAGTCGGCGTGGGAACGGCGGGAGCGTATCCCGTCTCTCCGACACCCATGCCGAAGCCGACTCAAAGCGAGTCGGCGCCGCTACCAGGAAACGTCCTGCCGTTTGACTCGACGCTGCTGTTCGTATTGGACGATCCGATTTCATCGAAGTCTTCCAAGGGTGGCACCATGGTGCACGGCCATCTGAAAGATCCGATCGTAATCGCAGGCCGTACGATTGCCGCGGCCGGCACGCCGGTGGAAATTCGCATCCTCGATTCGTCGGCCGCCGATATCGCCGACACGTACGGCTTTGTCGACATCTACTTCGAACCGCTCAAACTCGCCGACGGACGAAGGCTGCCGTTGCGCACGCCCATCGCGCGCCTCTCCCCCACCGTTTCGTCCGGACACGAATCGACCGTCGCCGCCGAAGATACTGCGGGCGACATTTTCGTACCGTACTATTCCCTCTGGCAGATCTTTCGGCACGGCAAAAACTTCGTGCTCGGCGCCGGCTCCGTACTGCCCGCAAAAACGGAAGCGACCCTCACCGCGCGGTCAAAGGGTGCCATCGCAATCGTCACGCCGCAGCCGCTGAATCAAAGCACCGAATCGCCGAACGCAACCTTTCCGGTAATGCCGATAGCGACTCCGTTCGGGCCCGAGGTCGCGACGCCGCGCCCCCGGACAACTCCGTCCCCCACGCCGACGCCCTCCCCGGCTCCCTCCGAATCGCCGTAAGCCGCGCGAAGCTTTCGGGCTCGCGTGCGCGAAAAGCAAGCGAGAAAGGGAGGTTTTGCTCGTGCTCAAGAGATTGACGTGCGCCGTTTCGCTGCTCGCCATGGTCAGCGCTCCGGCCTTCGCCGCCACGCCCGCGCCGAAAGCGACGCTACCGCCGATGCCGCAGGGCTCGGAAGTCGCCTTCGTACAGGGGATCCAAAAAGATCTGATGGCGCGTTTTCCAACGGCCGCCGACGCCGAAAAGGCCGGCTATTTCCGCTTTGGCAACGAAGACTCGACCGGCGCGATCAGCTATGCCAATCTTCAATGGCAGAGTGCCGATCCGCAACATCCGAGCCAGCTCTGGTACGACGTCCACGGCAATCTACTCGGTGCCGACTTTTCCGTGCTGCAGAGCTCCTCGCCCGAGCCGCCCAAAATGTGGGGTGTCAGCTGGCAGCGCTGGGTCTCCTTCCGCGAGCATATTCATTGGATTCTCGTCGGACCTAACAATACCGAAGTTTACGGCGCGACGAGCGCCAAGAAATTCGTGGCGGCCGGCGGCAGCGCCGACAACCCGCAGGCGATCACGGTCGTTAAGATGGGCAAGGCCAAAAACGTCGCCGCGGTCAAGCGCGTCTTCCTCTTTCCATCCATCTGGGACTTGATCG